>JBCBCD010001468.1:0-1502 GCA_038530915.1 Bacteroidota bacterium | reverse complement strand
CAACAAATTTAGCTTCAACAGTCCGTAGGACGATTCGACAGCCTCCGAAGGAGTACCGATTAAACTTTAGACAAAATTCGGGATAACTCATGTTTGATTGTCTTATATATTAACAAGCAGGAGTATTTGGAGGTTGAGTTGTATCAATTTTTAGTTAAGTGGTTGGACAAAATAACTATTACTTTATGATGTCATCTTTTTGATGTACTAAAAGAAGAAAAGTCACATTCTTTTTTCGTTTCTGAAGAAATATTTTTTGATTACAGACCTTTTGAAATAATCACCTATTATGAAGCATTACCTATTTGCAATTGGTTTCATTTTTATCGGACTTTCAATAAATGCACAGGGCATTACATTTTTTCAAGGCACCTTTGAAGAAGCACAAGTAAAAGCGAAGAAAGAAAACAAATTGGTTTTCATGCATGCTGATGCGGTATGGAACGGTACCGGAAAAAGGATGAAGTTAAATGTATTTACCAACTCTGAAGTGGGTGAATATTTCAACCAAAATTTTATCAACCTATTTATGGATATGGAAAAAGGAGAAGGCCCTGATTTGGCCAGAAAATATAGAGTAAGAGCCTATCCGACCTTTTTATTTCTGAATGCGGAAGGAGATGAAGTTTATCGTGCTACGGGAGCTAAAAAAACAGAAGAATTTATTCAGTTGGGAGTTGTTGCAAATAGCAAAAAATAATGATTTTGTCCAACCACTTTACTTCTTTATAATCAAATTATCAATTAGCCTTACTTCACCAGCCCATATGGCTATACAAACTACAACCAACTCATGTTTTTCAACTGCTTGAATAGGTAATAGCGTAATTCCATCAATAATGTCGATGTATTCGAGTCGAAAACCTTCTAAATCAAGCTGGCTAACAGCCCATTGCTTTAATTCAGCAATGCTTTTGGAATTAATTTGTGACTTAATTGCTGAAAGCGTTTGATGGATAAGTGGTGCTTTAATTCTATTATCAGCACTCAACCTTACATTACGGGAGCTCATTGCCAAGCCATCTTGTTCTCTGACCGTTTCTCCCATTTGAAGCTTTACCGTTAAGTTTAGTTGCTTTATCATGGAATTAATGATAGACCATTGTTGGAAATCTTTTTGTCCCATAATCAAATCATTTGGTTGTACAATGTCTAATAGCCTTTTCACAACCTGAGCTACGCCCTTAAAATGGCCGGGTCGAAAAGCTCCTTCAAGGACTTTATCCAGTTTCCCAAAATCTATGTTAAGTTCTGGATTCAGATCTTTGGGATAGACTTCATCTACAGTAGGCATAAATAAAACATCACAACCAACCTTTACCAAGGCATCTATGTCCTTATATGGTGTTCTAGGATAAGCATCCAAATCGCCTTTTTCATTAAACTGAGTGGGATTAACAAAGATGCTGACTACAACAAGTTCATTGAGATGTTGCGCTTGTCGGATCAATGAGATATGACCCTCATGTAATGCCCCCATGGTAGGTACAAAACCAATAGAT
>JBCBCD010001467.1:0-1506 GCA_038530915.1 Bacteroidota bacterium | reverse complement strand
TTAACTCAATCTGATCGCAAATCAAAAACAACGTTTGTCCATCCACCCTGAACTCATTTCTTCAAGGTATCAAGGCGTGATTGTTTATGAGGCGAAACATCCTCATTGAGGAATGTTATGGCTCCAAGAAGCTCACCAAAATCAAGGCAAATCAAATATTTAAAGCTGAGTCTTAAATATTGAAGTGCTGAAAAGGCTCTTCTTCAGATAGTAAATGCTCTCCAACTTTGTAAATCATTGCGATGACAGGTTTTAATTCTAGCCCTCTTTTAGTCAGAGAATATTCAACATGAGGGGGAATTTCTGGATAAACTTTGCGTTGAATGATACCATGTTTTTCTAGAGTTCTCAATCGTAATGTCAAAGTTTTTGAACTAATTCCTGGTAAGGCTTCAGCGAGTTCATGGGTACGGCGACTACCATTGATAAGTTCTTGTAAAATTCCGATTGACCACTTACTGCCAATTAGTTTTATTATATACTCAATTGGGCAGCTTTGATCAACTTTTTGCTGAGGGTAAGCTTTGGAAATGTCGTAATATTTTTTAATTTTCATTTGCAAAAATTAACAACTTTTATTAAGCGTCTCAAGTACAAGGATTCACCTTTTTTAATAATATCCTCAAAAGTTTAGTTTTCGCTATTTCTTTACGTTTGGTAACTAAGGGAAATTTTTGCATCTATATTGAAAATGGTCATAAACATAATACTCTATAGATAGAGGTGAATCAAATCTCTGAATAAAAAACAGCAGGGGAAATTTTAAAAATCAAGAGAATAAACAGGCAAAAACTCAACACATAAATTCAGCTAAAACCAGACTTAAGCTAAAGTTTGGAGGAGTTTAATATGGTTACAACAACAAGCTTAACTTCACTAACCGAAACCGCTAAAGAAAAAGCATTTGTTTTGTGGTTTGAGGAAGTCAGAATTTCTGATATTTCCTTAGTGGGTGGTAAAAACGCATCTTTAGGAGAAATGATTCAACAACTGACTCCTAAAGGGGTGAACGTTCCCACTGGTTTCGCAACAACAGCTTATGCTTATCGTTACTTTGTAGAATCTGCTGGACTCGAAACAAAACTCCGGGAATTATTTGCAGATTTAGATGTAGAAGATGTGAATAATCTTCGCAAACGAGGAAAACAAGCCCGTTCTTTAATTCTAGATACATCGTTCCCGCCTGAACTTGAAGAAGCAATTATTAATGCTTACCGAAAACTCTGTGAACGCTACACGACTTCAAGCGAATTTTGCAACCAATTTAGCCTTGAGTATAAAGCTGAATGTCAACGGTATTTGGCTGATATTGATGTAGCCGTTCGTTCAAGTGCAACTGCTGAAGATTTACCCGATGCTAGCTTTGCAGGTCAACAAGAAACCTATCTGAATGTTTACGGTGAAGAGGCTGTTTTAGAATCTTGCCATAAATGTTTTGCTTCAATTTTCACTGACAACAAAGTTAATGTATTCTTCCGATGCACATAATCTCCCTGAGCTTTATTA
>JBCBCD010001466.1:0-1511 GCA_038530915.1 Bacteroidota bacterium | reverse complement strand
ATTGGGCATAGTGAACGTATGTTTGGCCTGTTTGCCCAATTATGTTGGAGCAGTCAGAACGATGGTGGTAGCAGGTGAAGCTGGAGCCTACGGCAAAACGGATAAAACCACACAGGTGAAGAAACCGTTAATGGTGCTTTCAAGCTTGCCGAGAGTTTTAGGTCCTCAGGAAAGTGTAAAAATACCAGTAAATCTCTTCATCAATAGCAATAGAATTAAATCTGTAACTATAGAAATAGATGAGAAAAATGGCTTACTCGAATTTCCAAATGGAGCTACTCAAACCGTAAGCGTTCAGAATAACAGTCAACAAGTCGTCTATTTTGATGCTAATGTACTTGACTTTGATGGAAGTGCTTCTTTCGAAATAACTGCTCGTGGGGGTGGAGAAACTGCCACTCAAACAATCGAATTATCTGTACGAAATCCGAATCCATTTGCCACAAAAATAGATTCCAGAGTGATCGAAGCCGGACAAGAATGGAGTGCCTACATAAGGAAAATGGGTATGCAAGGTTCCAATACCTCTACACTGGAAGTATCTGGTATTCCTCCACTCAACCTGGAAGAAAGAATGAAATACTTGATGAGGTACCCATATGGGTGTATTGAACAAACGACTTCTTCTGTTTTCCCTCAATTATTCCTTGCTAACTTAACAGAAACAACTAGCGAAGACAATGAAAAGATAAAAAACAATATAGAAGCTGCGATCAATAGGATCAAGCAGTTCCAAACGAGTCAGGGCGGTTTTGGTTATTGGCCGGGCAATACACAGCCTAACCCTTGGGGCAGCAACTACGCCGGACACTTCTTGTTAGAAGCAAAAGAAAAAGGTTATACAGTTCCTTCCGGCTTAATTCTCAACTGGATCAATTTCCAAAAGAAAGCAGCTCGAGTATGGCGTGCAGATCAAATTGAATATGGCTTTGTCAACAAAGCAGGCAGTGAATTGGATCAGGCGTATCGTTTATTCACTTTGGCTTTAGCTAAAAAACCAGAGTTATCAGCGATGAATCGTTTATTAGAGCAAAACAATTTATCTGTTTCTGCCAAATGGAGATTAGCAGCGGCTTATGCGGTTTTGGGTAAAAACGAAATTGCCAATCGATTGATATCCTCAGGGCTCGATCCTGATGCTGACTACAATGAATTGGGTGGTACTTATGGTTCTTCTACCAGAGACCAAGCCATGAAATTAGAAACCTTGGTTTTATTGGATGAAAAAACAAAGGCTGGAGAAGTCTTACAATATCTTTCTGACCGATTGGGCAGCAGAAGCTGGTACAGCACTCAAACAACTGCTTATGCATTAATGGCCATTAGCAAATACGTGGGTGATAATGCTGATGTAAAAGGCATCAATTTCTCTTATGCTATCGGAGAAGGCGAAACCAGTCAAGCAGGTAGTGAGTCCTCTCCTATTTATCAATTAGATATCAATACGCAAGACTACATCAACAAGCCACTAAAAATAAGCAACAACAACCAAGCGCCTATCTTCGTAAGGC
>JBCBCD010001465.1:0-1516 GCA_038530915.1 Bacteroidota bacterium | reverse complement strand
AGTAATAAGATGGAAGAAAAAGATAGAAATAACCTTTACCAAGCATTAAATCATGCTCATGCCCAAACCAGGTACGAAGGACAATCGATTTGGAATGTCTTTAATAGCATGGTTGCAGTGAATACCTTACTCACTGCTTTTAGTGTTGCATTTATAAATCTATTCTCAGACTCAAATAAATTGATACTCATTCTTCTCATAGCGGGAATTATATTGTGCTGTGGCTGGTATTTAATGATGCATAGAATGTTCTCATATTATAAATATTGGTATACATGGATACGATATTATGAAAATGAGCTATTCAGTGAAGAATATCAAATGATTAATGTTGGGAAAACATATAGTGAGGGAGATAAAGTACGTGCGGGATTAGAAGAACCAAAAATGACTGGTTTATCCAGAATTGTAAAAAATGAGACTATTGTTAAAGTATGTATTTCAGTGGTTTCATTAATGTATATCTTAATGTTAATTTATGCTTTTAACGCTAGCTAACAAAGCCTATGCGTAATGCCATTAGGACACCGCGCTTAGACAAACCGTTGTACACCATTTCCAAATATTGATGAAGCCAGAAATCGCAAAAAATATTGGGATTAAAAAAGCTTTGAAAGCTGCGACCATTGGAATTCTAATTGCATATTCAATTATGGTGTTTTTCGCCGGGGGTGATTTTTTATGGCCAATTGAATTCAATTATATAGCCAACATACTGATCGGAATTCTCATTTTATATGTTAGCGCATATTTTTTTTGGGCAACAGGCAGGGTTTGAAATTCTAATAAAGAATAAAGACCATGAAACAGTAGGAATTAAATATGGGCTAGTCATTTTATTGCTTACTGCCTTTCTTGTGGGCTGGATAGGGTTTCTGCAGGAAGGATTAGAACCACATGACACCTTTTGGGATTCATTTGAAGACTATATCTTTAAACCGTTCTTTTGGGTTGTAGTCATTGGATTTATTCCTACCATATTGGTTGGACTATTATTTGGAAAATGGATAAAAAAAAGTAAAACATGAGCTGGCATATTGTACTTTTTAATTCAAGACAAAAAATATGCTCGGTTTCGGAGTTGGACGAATCAAAACTTGAACCCATCGACTTTGCTGGAATCTTAGAAAATTCTTTTAACAAAATAAAAAGGGATGAAAATCATGTAGAGATATTAGGGACGGATTTTAGCATTGAATTTTTTACTGACCATGAACCTTCGAGCAATTTTATGCTCCAATTGGACGGAGAAAACGGACTTTATGAACTTTTTGAATTGGCGAAAAAATATGGTTGGCAAATTTATGACTCGGGACTCGATGAAATGATTGACTTAAAAAATCCTGAAAAGAACGGTTTTGAAAATCATACGAGATATGTTGAACAAATACTCAAAAGAAAATAAAAACTGGTGCTAACATTGGCTATAATTCATTCAGTCTTTATGAATTGGACATAGTAAAAAACCTGACCAAAGAAAATACAAGAACCGTAAACGCTACCAAACCAATCCCAA
>JBCBCD010001464.1:0-1518 GCA_038530915.1 Bacteroidota bacterium | reverse complement strand
TCTTTATTTCTTATTTAACTTAGCCTTTTCCTCCCCTGATTTAGAAAGCGTTTTAAATTTTCTTTTCATCGTTTTTATAAAAGCTACTTTTCTAAACCTTAAAGCACTCCAATCCTCATCAATGGCTACTTGGCGAACACCTTCCATCTCATATGTACCGATAACATTCCAACCGGAATCTCTGTTGATAGAACTCTTGTATTTTTTAGATGATTTTTTGGGATAACACATCCACAGCACTACATCCCCTTCGAATTTTGAAGTTACTTCCTCCAAATAGTTGACCACCTCCTCTTCTTTGGTCACAAAGATGAGTATAAAATCAATGATTTCCACTTCATTAGCAGTATTATATATTTTAATATCTTTAGGCAGGGTACTTAGATAAGAATTAAATGAGTCCGGAGCATTCAAAACGGTTATGGAATCATGATCTTTATAATTGAGTTTTTTCAAAAGAGGATCCATCAGAAAAATATTTTTTGCTTGCTTTGAAATAAATGCCTGCCTCTAGGGGTTTATTGAATGAATTTGTAAATTCCCCTCTGCAGATCTATGCAAATTTAAGTTAATAACTATATCCAAAATTTAATCGAATAAATGGACACAATCAAGATTCTCTGGGCAGATGATGAAATCGATTTGCTAAAACCACAACTTCTCTTCCTGGAAAAAAAGGGATACGAGGTAATTACCGTAACCAATGGTCATGATGCTATTGAAGAATGTGAAATCAATAGTGATATCGACGTCGTATTCCTAGATGAAAGTATGCCCGGAATTACAGGTCTTGAAACATTGTCCAGGATTAAAGCAGATTATCCCAATCTGCCAGTTGTCATGATTACAAAGAACGAAGCAGAGAATGTGATGGAGGAAGCCATAGGTGCTCAAATTTCTGACTATTTGATCAAACCGGTTAACCCCAATCAAATTCTACTGAGTCTTAAGAAGATCATAGATAAAGATAGTTTAGTAAGAGAAAAGACATCTTCAGATTATCAGCAAGAGTTTAGGCAGATCCTAATGGATATCAATAGTGGTCTTAACTATGAAGAGTGGGTAGATATCTATTTAAAGATCATTAGTTGGGAGCTAAAAATTGATGCTTCCAATTCTACAGGCATGGCAGATATCCTTTCCATGCAAAAAAGTGAAGCCAATACTGAATTTTCCAAGTTCATCGTGAAAAACTATATGGACTGGATCGATTACCCCGCTGAAGCTCCGGTCATGTCCAATAATTTAATGCGTTCTAAGGTTTTTACCAAAATGGAAAGAGAGCGTCCAACCCTTATGGTATTGCTCGATAACCTTAGGTATGACCAATGGAAAATAATCGAGCCCATCATTTCACAAGAATTCAGGGTAGATGAGGAAGACTTTTTTTATAGCATCTTACCCACTTCTACTCAATACAGCAGAAATGCCATTTTTTCCGGAATGATGCCCGGAGAGATTGCAAAGCGTTTCCCAAATTTTTGGAAAAACGACAATGAAGAAGGAGGGAAAAATGGC
>JBCBCD010001463.1:0-1528 GCA_038530915.1 Bacteroidota bacterium | reverse complement strand
GCCTAACCACTGAAATCCTTGATTCTCTTCAAGCTGTAAAGATTTTTATGGACTGGAATACCACCAATGGTGCCGCCGTGTACCATCCTAGCGTACAATGGCTAACCAATAATGGCTACATTCCTGAAAAAGCAAAATCGGTTGAAATATCGAATGTTGTGAATTTTGTCAATTGGTCTAATCAAAATCAGCCTTCTATGGTCATTCACGAAATGGCTCACGCCTACCACGATCGGGTATTGGGATTTGATTACAACCCCATCATAAAAGCATTTGAAAATGCCATCACTTTTGAGCTTTATAATTCTGTTTCTTACCATGCTGGCAATGATGTTTACTTCAATCAACAAGCATATGCCACGACCAATGAATTAGAATATTTTGCGGAACTCACGGAAGCCTATTTGGGTGAAAATGATTTTTTCCCCTTTTTCAGAGATCAAATCGAAGATCATGATGAGGAAGGTTATAAAGTAGTAAGAGATGTATGGCAATTCGGCACAACTTCTACAAGCGAAGAAGCATTGTCAGCCCCTATTCGTGTCTTTCCCAATCCGGTAAGTGATCAACTTAATATCCAGTTGAATAGTCAAAACTCAGATATTTTCCTACAAGTTATAGCTACAGATGGCAAGCTTTTAAAAACAATGGAAGTAGATGCTCAAGACAATATTTCAATCGATGTTTCAGACTTGGTTTCTGGAGTTTATATGCTTAGAGCAGGAAAATACAGCTGTAGATTCATAAAAAAATAATGTTTTTGTCTCTATTTATTTGGATTGAAGTTGTGATTAACTCAAAACACACGTATTTTTAAACTTTAACAAACACGTGTAAAATGAATACTAAACTAACGCTAACTATCGACAAGGACATCATTGAAGAAGCAAAGAAATATGCTAAATCAAATGGAAGGAGTCTATCTGGCATTATTGAAGAATATTTAAAGTCTTTAATAGAAGTTAGAGAGGATGAAAGTGCATTTGAAATTAGTCCATTGGTAGAATCACTTTGGGGTTCAGTCAAACCAATTGAGAAAAATACATCTTACAAGGAAGCCCTAACCGAAGAGTTAAGCAAAAAGTATTTAAAATGATGAAGGTATTTTTAGATACAGATGTTTTGATGGACTTTTTGACCAAACGTATTCCTTTTGACATTGATTCTATGAAAATCATGGAGTATGGTAATAGAAAAGAGATTCAGTTACATATTTCATCTCTATGTCTTAGCAATGTTAATTATTTAATTGGCAGACAAGAGGGAAAGGACAATGCCAGGCAAAAAGTAAAGGCATTATTAAACTTGTTAGAAGTTTTATCCGTAGATAAAAGTATAGTAGAAAAAGCTGCCTATTCTGAATTTAAAGATTTTGAAGATGGTATTCAGAACTATTGTGCAGAAGAAAATGATATAAGAATATTGATTACACGTAATGTAAAGGACTACACAAAAAGTAATTTGGCCATTCAAACACCTAAAGATTTCATTGCCAATTTTGAAAATTTTAAATAATTAACTCAAGTTG
>JBCBCD010001462.1:0-1532 GCA_038530915.1 Bacteroidota bacterium | reverse complement strand
GTAAATTTATCAATCGCCTGATCGTACCATCTGGCCCATACTCATATAGATTCAAACCAAAGTCTTCATTCAACTCTTTACTGTTGCATTGGTAGGTACTTCACCTTGCGCTACTTTTAGGGCTGGTTATGAGTCGGTTGTAAATACTTGGAGCAACTGCACACTTTTTAAGTTAAATGTTTTCAATTGATAGAAAAAGGTTGGTCGCAAGCAGATTTTCTGATGAAGTGGCTGATAACTTGATTTCCGACAAAGAACTACTCGATCAATTTAGAAGAGTAGAACAACTGCCTCAAGATCGGAAAAGACTGGTCAAAGAGTTTTTGGGTGCTTTTTTGATTAAAGCGGAACTTAAGCAGAAGCTCTCTTTATAAAAAAAGCCCATCCCAACTTTACGCTAGGATAGGCTTTCTGCTATTACTCTATATTTTTTATATCAGTTATTGCTGTAGTGCCGACGTAGGCACAGTTTTACGCCTAATATCTTGCTGTTTTTACTTTTGTTGACAAACGACGAATATCGTAAGGACGATACGCTCAACTATGTACCGCTAGCGGGGAATATACTTCGTACAAGAATATTCCTCAAAACAGCTCAATGTATGTATGTTCTGCATCAAGAAAGACTTCCAAAATCATAAAGAATAAAGTCTGGCCTAAGTGTTGCTTTGCACACTCTAACAAGAGATTGACTTCTTCTCGGTTTGATGGATGGCAAGTCTTGATTATTTCATTGTAATAGCGTACGGTCTCTTGATAACCTAAATCCACCATGCTTTTCCGAAAGCCTTTCCATTTGATAATGATTTTGGCATTTTCCTCAAAAACACCAAACCCTCCTTCTAAAGCATCTTCGAGTGCATCTAATCCACTTAACGGTTCATTTTCATCATCTATCAACATAAGCTTTGTTGCCATATACGAGAGAAAACCCGTAAAATCAGAAAACTCATTTGAGTCTATATAAATATTTTTCATTTTTAAGAATCTATTGCTTGGGTACTTTAATTTTTCTAAAGGTTTTGTAATGATCATGAGTATAATAATACTTTCCATTACTATCCCTAAGTAATCTTCTTTTGGATCTTTTAGCACCATTGGCACGTTGACCTGCTGTAGGATTGCGATCTATATCTGCTTTACTATAGGTAATGGTGTTACCATTCGCATCTCTTCTTGGGAGCTTACCATCCTTATTTTTAAACCGTTTACTTATTTGGTCGAAAATTTTAGCAGTCTTCAATATTTTTTTGAATCGGCCAGGACCAACTGGTGCGGTACCGCCTATAGGAGTAGTTTCAAATTCTATGCCATCTAACAAACCTCCAGAACCTCTCCTGGTCACAAAAGTACGTTTTCCAGTAACAAAGTTTCCTTCTTCCCTTTTATTTACCAAATCGTCTGGAGATACAGTTAAACTTGTTACAGTCCCATCTCCATTTGATTGCTCATCGAGTAGATCAGCTGTTTCTTCATCTCTGTAAGTAGAAGAGATTATGCCAGTTTTTCTATTTGTACTAATTATACTGAAA
>JBCBCD010001461.1:0-1537 GCA_038530915.1 Bacteroidota bacterium | reverse complement strand
CAGAAGTTTTTGCTGGAATTGATAACAAGCCTTGGTCATTTTCTCTTACTGCCGTAAGATGTAATCTCTCCAGTCCACGGCTGTTAGGAGAATGATAAGTCAGCATTAACTGATGATCAAACGTATAGAATAGCATGCCATGTCCTCCATTTTGATCGACTAATAGCTCATCTAATTGATGCCAAGGTCCAAATACAGATCCCGATTTGGAAATGGCTTGACCAATGGCATATTGCTGAGTTCCAAAGCTAGACCAAATCATAATCAATTCTCCACTATTATTTTTATACAAAAAAGGGCCATCAGTAACCAGACCATTTTGTTTGTAGCCAATAGCTTTCATGTTTTTCACCCATTTAGCATCCGATGCTTTGAATAGTTGTTTAGGTTGCTCAATGGTTTTTGATAAATCAGTTGTTAATTCGACGACATCAATACTCCCATCAAATATTTGTGCCCATTCATGACAGAAAACCATATAAGGTTTACCATTCTCTATACATAAGGTTCCATCTAAACTCATCCAATCCGAAGGAGTATGAGCTCCTTTTTGTAGGGCTTCAAAAGGACCAAATGGAGTAGTTGATTTAAAAATATGAGTTCCTCTTTTCCATTGAATGGCTCCGTTTTGAGCATTGGGCGTATCACTAATTTTCTTTTCCGAAGTGAGCGTGACAAAAAGATAATAAGCTCCCTGATAGTAATGAACTTCTGGAGCCCAGACACTTTTCCTCGCCCAATGATCATCATCCAATGCTAAGACTGACTTAGGAGGAGTCCAATTGATTAGATCTTTACTTGTATATACTTCGACCCCCATTTGGTCGCTATCATCTAATCTATTACTTATGCTCGCGTATAGGTAATAAGTTTGACTTTTTTGATCTGCAAAAATGAAAGGATCACGGATGCGTATTTCAGAAACATTCAACAAAGAATCTCGAATAATAGCCTGGTTGTTGGCTATTGAAAGACCATTTATTTTTGCGAAAAGCAATATCATAAAGACATATCTTACCTGCATACCCTATTCGTATTTTTTTAACTCCTTCAATATCAGGGATGCTATTAAGATATGTTTGCTCGAATTGACATGATTTTTTTCTTTACAAACAAAAACTAATTTTTCAATCGAATTTTATGTCTGTTCATCTATGAATACACTAAATTTTCCATACAACGACAAAGGGCCTGCTGAAACAGCAAGCCCTTTTTATGTTTTAGGTTTTCAAGTACCTTCTTAGTGCGAATTTATAGGGTTATAAAGACATGAAGAATTTTCCAACTATGTAAATCAATGGCAAACAAGCCACGCATAAAAAACTAATGACCCACTCTTTATGATTAGCAGCTGTTTGGGTGACAACTTTTGTTTGTGTAGTTTCTTGAATGTATAATGCTGCTGACTTCTTCATGATGTTTGAGTTTGTATTTATTGTTTGTCTATTTAGACGTAGAAAAAAACAACCCGTAACAAAAACCTTTTTTTAAAAAAAAATATTATTGGAAACAATAGTCCAAAAGCAGCATATAATTT
>JBCBCD010001460.1:0-1539 GCA_038530915.1 Bacteroidota bacterium | reverse complement strand
GCCTGTGGAGAAATACCCTTTTTGGAAAACCTTAAAGCTTGTAATAAACTTAGAACAAAAACATCTGAGGTACTAGAAATGGACAACCAATCTAGTATTGTACTTTACAATTTGAGTTTTAAATACTGAGAGAAATCTTATGATATTTTGATCTTATGATCCTGCTATGTATTCATCAAAATATCATAAGATCAAAGTATCATAAGATATATCACCTTCTTCCTCCTACTGTATCCAAAGTGATGGTCAAGTTGAGCTCATGAGAGTTTCTAAATCTACCACCATATAGGTTGTTGAAAAGCATGTCAAAACCATAGCCAAGTTTGATATTGGCGTTGTCCATCCCTATGTTTTGTCCGATTAGGACACCAGCATCGATGTGGGCGTTTTCATTGGTCGAATAGCCACCCCCAATCCAGAGATCTTTTGACAACTGGAATCTTAAGTTAAGATCTACACTAATGGGAGCACCATCTACATACCTTACCCATAAAGAAGGTTCCAGAAAACTATCATCATTAATGAAGTAATAGTAACCAAGGAGTGCATAATAATGCTGTACTCTAATGATGGAAAAATCTTCACCCAGGTCTCGATAAGTAAGATCGAGTCCAAAGGTCTGTGGAGCAGAAACTCCTGCATATAAGAAATCACCAAAAGAGTTGCGTCCACCCAAAGACTGATAGAAGTAAAGGCCAAAACCAATATCGGGTAGCCCACTTTGAAACTCACCCAAGGGTAAGCCGGGGAATTGTTCCAAAGCTTCAGAGGTAATTTCAATTTGGTGTTGTACATAGCCTAAATTGAATCCTAAAACCAATCCGCGGTATTCTATATCATCGGATAGGACATAACCTCCTCTCACATAAGCACCGGTAAAGCTAGTCGGCCCGGCCACATCATTAATAACATATGCTCCGGTGAAAAATCCAGAATAAGGGAAGATCATTTCTGCTCTGGCTGTCAATGTCTTAGGCGTACTTAAACCTGAAAGTCCAGTCCATTGATCACGGTATGAAACCCCAACGTTTAGGTTGTAGGCATATACATGGAAATCACTACTCAGAGCAGCAGGATTGATGATACCATAATTTTCACGGTATTGGGTAAATAAGGGGAGTTGTTGAGCTGTTAGTTGTGTACTAAGGAAACACAAACAAAAGAAAGATGGTAGAAAAATTCTCATAGTTGGTTGATTTGGGTAATTTAGTTATCCTTATTTAGAAATATGGATAATGTGTAGGTGTTTACAACATAGTTTTCTTCAATATCCATAAATTTTTGTTAACTCCAGGAAAATTTATGGAATTATTTGTCCACTATAACACTTGATAATAACGTATGAATGAAGAGAATTATTAAGTGATTAGTAAAATTAAAATAGAAGCCGTATTTTTACGTTAGTACATTGTAATTTAAGTTAATTGATATTTTGAACAGCCAGATTTTTGCACTAGATAAGGCGCGGCGGAACTTCATAGCCGTAGCTATGAAAGTGAGTACGTAACGAAATATAGTGTAAAAAGATGGATTCAAAAT
>JBCBCD010001459.1:0-1543 GCA_038530915.1 Bacteroidota bacterium | reverse complement strand
AAAAGTTGAAATGACAGATCCAAATCGATAAGTTATTCTTTGACCATTACTTAACAACTGATTGAGTAATATTTTTTACTTTGACAGACCATTAGTTTTCAACTAAAAGAGTTGCAGAGATAGCAAGAATAGCAAATTGATTAACAATTACAGCAATAAGTGGTTGGACAAAAATAATTACTACTTTATGATGTCATCTTTTTGAGCTGTTCTTTGTTGAATTCTCAGCTGATATGAATCAACTTGCAAATTCGCCTCGATCAGCTCTAAAAATCTGATCGATCAAAAACACTACTTATTTTTGTCCAACCACTTACCTGCTGTTTATGAAATAGTAAAATTCCAGAACCCCAAATACCCACTTTCCACAAAATTCATTGTATAATCGTGTAATTTTCTAACCAAACTATTTTGAAGTTGGAAATCGTTTTCAGATAGTCCCGAAAACGATTGATTACTTCTTTAAAAACAAAAGCCAATGTCAAAGAAAATACTGAAAGAGGAAGCATTAGAGTATCATGCAATGGGAAGGCCCGGTAAAATTGAGGTAATACCCAGTAAAGCAACAGCTAGCCAAAGAGATTTATCACTCGCTTACTCACCTGGAGTTGCAGATCCTTGCTTAGTGATTCACAACGAGCCGAATGCTGCTTATAAATATACTGCAAAAGGAAACCTAGTCGCTGTCATTAGTAATGGTACCGCTGTATTAGGATTAGGTGATATTGGACCGGTGGCCAGCAAGCCGGTCATGGAAGGGAAAGGCTTGTTGTTTAAAATTTATGCGGATATCGATTGCTTTGATTTGGAGTTGGATACGAAGGATATAGATGAATTTATTCGTACAGTTAAAATCTTAGAACCTACTTTCGGTGGAGTTAACCTGGAAGACATTTCTGCTCCTGATTGTTTCGAAATTGAAGATCGCCTGAAAGAAGAACTAAATATCCCGGTGATGCATGACGATCAGCATGGGACGGCCATCATCAGCGGGGCAGCTTTATTGAATGCTTTGGAAATTGTAGAGAAGAAAATCGATGAAGTAAGAATTGTAGTCAATGGGGCAGGAGCTTCTGCTATTTCCTGTGCTCGTATTTATATTTCCTTAGGAGCTAAAAAAGAAAATATCTTCATGTACGATAGCAAAGGACTGATACATGGAGATCGCAATAACCTGAATGGTAAAAAGCCCGAGTTCATTAACAATACAATGCCTGCTACTACTTCTCTTAAAGAAATACTAGAAGGTGCGGATGTATTTATCGGTTTGTCGAAGGGGAATATTCTAAATGGCGAAATGATCAAAGGAATGGCCAAAGAGCCCATCATATTTGCGATGGCTAATCCTACTCCTGAAATCAGTTATGAAGCGGCAAAAGAAGCAAGACCTGATTGTATCATGGCAACCGGACGTTCAGATTATCCCAACCAGGTAAATAATGTTTTGGGTTTTCCTTTCATCTTTAGAGGAGCGCTTGATGTAAGAGCTACTTTGATCAATGAAGCCATGAAAATCGGTGCCAAATCTGCTATTGCATATACA
>JBCBCD010001458.1:0-1543 GCA_038530915.1 Bacteroidota bacterium | reverse complement strand
ACCATAATAATGAGAAAGCCCAAGTGAGTTGGGCTTAAATTCAGGAGTGGGATTTTTATCCACTTCTGATTGATTTTTCCCAAAAAATGTTTGAAGTGTAGTTCTTCTATCCATAAGATTTATTTTATACAAACGTTTAGACTTTCTTAAAATTTAAAGGTTTATTCGGCTGTTGAAAAAAAAATACTTTATTTTGAGTTAAGGAAGGTTTAAACTATAAAAATATAAGGAGTTTGTGTCGTATACCGCAGAAAAGCTTGCTTTTAGAGCCGGCAGATACAAATCTTTAATATCTTTTGTACAAATAGTATTTATCTCATGAAGCAATTTTTTGGATTATTTGTCTTAGCGATGTTGGTTTTTTCTTGTAATTCTGATCAATCATCATCAAGTAGTGGTGGCGGTAAAAACTTAAGCACTGCTTTGGGATCTGCAAAACCACCGGAACTGCCAGCAATGAAATACGAAGAAGAGGTGAAAGCGTTGACCATGGATTTCTGGATTTTTGAACATTACATCATTACTGGAGATCGTGAAGCGAGTTTATTTAATAAAGGAAAATGGTTCCAGTTTTATACCAATGGTACCTTCAAGAATGGGCATTGGGAAGAAGATACTGGAGAAGGAACTTTCTTTTTAAAGGATGGTCCAATGGGGGCTATACTTACACTGGATAATGTAGATGACTCTCAGGACGCAGAATATGAAATTCAGGGAATTAATCCTGCCAAAGATGAAATGTCTTGGGTGGGTACAGGTACTTACGGTAACAATAAGCATTTTGCTAAGCCTCTAAGATTGTATACCAAGCCAACTAAAGCGCAATTTGGAGTAGAATAACTCAAAGTTTTTATAAATAGAATGGCTTTGCCATTCTATTTATAAAAATAATTATACAGTAATCAATCAGTAAAAACGTATGAAACTTATTCCATCTAAGTCATGGGGAAGATTGCCATGGCTTGTGCTAACCTTATCATTCCTTTCTTTTGCATTTTTTTCTTGCACCCAAGAGGTAGAAGAACAAACTGAAGAAGCCGAAGTTGAAGCTGTTTCGGTAGATACTGAGTGGGAAAAAGATGCCAATATTTACGAAGTAAACATCAGACAATATACAGAAGAAGGAACGATCAATGCCTTTGCTCAACACTTGCCAAGACTACAAGAAATGGGGGTAGAGATTCTTTGGTTTATGCCAATTTTTCCAATAAGTGAAAAAAAGAAAAAAGGATCTCTAGGATCTTATTACGCCATTTCTGACTATAGGGAGGTTAATCCTAATTTTGGAACAAAAGAAGATTTTCAAAAAGTAGTAGATCAGGCTCATGAATTGGGTATGAAAGTAATCCTGGATTGGGTACCTAATCATACCGGCTGGGATCATACCTGGTTAACAGAGAATCCAGATTGGTACACTCAAGATTCTTTAGGGAATGTCATAGATCCTATCGATCCAAAGACAGGAGAGTCTTGGGGCTGGACAGACGTAGCAGATCTCAACTATAACAATACCGAAATGAGAGCTGCTATGCGCACCGACATG
>JBCBCD010001457.1:0-1548 GCA_038530915.1 Bacteroidota bacterium | reverse complement strand
GGCCAAAACAACTGATGCAGACTCTCCTGGATCCAAGTTTTCTCGTAATTCCTCATAAAGTGTATTGTTTGTTATTTCCTTTGTAACTATCCAATCGGCTTCCTCAATGATCTTAATATGCCTTTTAACATGGTATAATTCATCTCTCACACTTGGCGGAATAATAATCTGCCCAAAGATTTGTTTCAATAGGAACAAATGATCAATTCGCAATAGATTTGTAATCACCGAAGTATCGCTAACTACCACCATGCTATTTCATTTCTCTTTAAATTATCTACCGAATTATCACCTAAGATGTGTAAACCAGCACTTGATATCTCCATAAAGTCAAATGGCACTGAAATCATCCAAGCAGCACCAAGTATGGAGTATATCAAGTATCAACTCTATCCTCTGTTATAAAAATGTAATTTGCAAGAATCTATATTGGACATCTTGAATCAAAGCTGGTATTGTTCGAATTAACTTACACCCCTTTTTCTTCCCTCAAATACTTAAGGTTCTCCAGGTCAGTTTCCAAATCTTCTATATCGTACTTTATGTATACATCCCTTTTAGCCAATTCCTTTTGAAATGATATCAGGTCTAATTGAGCTAAATTTCTAGCTTGTCCCATAGATAACCTCTCCGTATCATATAAATGTACAGCGATTTCAATCAACAGTTCTTCTGCAGTAATATCTGCTTTCCTTAGTATCTCGTCTTTAATCAGTAAATCCATCGCTTTTTGATTTCAAGTTACTTCTTTTACAACACATTTTCAATTAGTCACACATAACAAAATGGCACCACAACGGTCTTGTATATGCGGTGTAGGGGCGTTTGAATAAAGATATTTGTTTTCCAATAAAGATGAAAGAGACAGGCGCAAATGGCTAAATTGAGGGAGAGCTATTTGCGCCTGAGCCCGGTTATAACATATCATTTTTTCTTCTTCCAACGAGATACCTCTATGGCCGACCTAGCCTATGTTGTAGGTAGTAAATTTATCCAAATGAGGGGTAATGGAATAGTGCATTCCAGATAAAACTCCATATTGATAAAATTAAGGTAGTTAAGGTCGAAAAAAATGTAAAGAAGATGAAATTTAATTTTTTCCTTTTGATATCAAATTTTTTCATAGACAATGGAATATAAATTGAGATAAGGATAAAGTGAATTGAGGTGTATGTATTTATTGGATAAACAACCATTTCGTGTGGCCCCAAATTATATATTGAATTTACTATGACAGAACTAATTAGAGTTATCAGAGAAGAAACAATGTAAAAAGTCCCTAATACATGCAAAGAAGAAATAAAAATATCCTTGAAAGTAAAGTTGCCGAGAAAATATTTTACAAGTGCCCAAATTATTAATGAATAAATCATCCAGCTTAGGAAAACAATTATGAAAATAATTGCCTCAGTATCATGAAAAACTTCTACAGATGAAGGAATGTTAGTGTAAATAGTATATCCGATAAAAACCGAAATAAAAAAATAAATTAGGTATTGCCAGCTGATTCGAAAAGGCTGAATTACATCTAAAGAATACTCTTTATTG
>JBCBCD010001456.1:0-1551 GCA_038530915.1 Bacteroidota bacterium | reverse complement strand
TTAAAAAAACTTAATTTATTACAATTAACAATAACTTCTTATCATATAGCAATTTCAGTACTTTTAATAAACTTTTTTCGATCATCAATTCTTTGTCGAAAAACGGTCATAGAGATACTTAAGGTCTTTTCCTGTTCAAATATTAGGATCGTATCTAATGCAACAAGACCAAAGGTAGTATCAGTTTTAATTGGACTACTTATTTCCCAGTTAAATGGAATATCTAGTTCAAATTGTACTTCACTTAACCTTAATGATTTTAGTTCAATAGTGTTCTCCAGTGATTGTGAACAATTCAAAGTAAAACTTCTTTGATCACTCTTAGAACATGAAAAAAGTAAAAAGGTCAATGTAAAGCAGTATAAAAAATAGTAGGTTCTCATATTACTGATAAAAAAAAAAATAAAAGACAGTAAAGAGTATAAGATCGTGATGATAAAAGATCTGAATTTGTACCTAGAAAACTCATGCTTGTATTTCTTATTCAAAAAAGCTAGCTTTTTTTTCCTTGGAAAATAAACACTACATACAAGCGTTATTATTGCCCCAATTAGAACCATATAATTCCCTTTTTCTCCGGTTAGGGATTCTTTGTTGAATAGCAAAATCAAAGAAAATATATTTAGCGAAATTAGAAATCCAAAAAAACTAGCTGCATAATATTCTTTCTTTGAAAACCCATAAAAAAAGAACTTTCTATTAAATACATGGTAGATGCTGTAATATAGATATTCAAAAATATTATTCATCCTTTTTGTCATTTTCTTTTTCAGAATTTCTTTTATCAATTCGTAACTGTACTTGTTGTTGAATTTGATTACGGCTAGACTCGAATGCTCCTGCCGCTCTTTCAATGTTTTCGGGACTAGTAACTACATCTCCATCCTTAGAAGTATTAATCAGTATATTTGCTGGTATTGCAGCTCCCGCAACTGGTGTAAAGCCTATTATCGTTTCAAGTGTGAATTTCGCAATGTCCTGATTTGCTGCTTCTATATCATCCTCAGTTTTTGCTTTTGTCCTTTCATATATGACCATCAAGCCTTCGGCAGCTGAACCAATGCCTCCTGCAGTTGTAGCAAAATCGTGTACTTTAATAACATTTGGGTCAGAATTATTACCTGTTACTTGCTCCATACCCACTATAGTATTATCTATGACGTCATTCCCAACAATATTGTTGTAGATATATGTACCAATTTTATTTGTAACATTTTTAGTTCCAGAAATGAAATTTTCTACCTTGTTTTTCAGATTATTACCAATTGCATTTAATCTCTCTGATACTCGATAATCAAGCCTCTGCAGTCCATGTAAATCAATACTTGCAATTGGCTCATTCTCCGCATAATTAAAAGTACTCACCCAAGGAAATTCATCACTAATTGGATCTACTCCGGTAAACCTACCAATCGCCGGATCGTACCATCTAGCTCCATACTCATACAGATTCAATCCAAAATCTTCATTCAATTCTTTACCGTTATACCGGTACAGACTCTCTCTCCCCGCATCATCCATCAACCAGGGTCCTTCAAAGCCCAATCCAAA
>JBCBCD010001455.1:0-1551 GCA_038530915.1 Bacteroidota bacterium | reverse complement strand
GAATACTCTGGAGAGTATTCAAGGAGCATTTTGGCCTTACCATAGGGCAATACCAAATCGATAAAAAAATAAGAAGTGCTACAAAAAAACTATTTATTGAAAAAAACACTATTTCAATAATCGCCTCGGAATGTGGTTTTTTTGATGAATCACATTTTATAAAGACATTCAAAGCCTATAATAAGATTACGCCTCATCAATTTAGGATGCTCTTAAAATAGTTAATCTGATACAATTTTAGCTTGTGGATCAGACTTACTTTTGCCTAAAACCTGGCAATAAGATTACAACTATTAAGAAAACAAATATGAAGCGATTATTCTTTTGGATACTTATATTTTCAACATTTTCGGTAGCTAATGGACAAGAGAATACAATAGCATCTTCAGATGCAGCATATGACCATTTCAACTTAAAAGAGTCACATACTATATTAGAATCTATCCTAACTATTGATACGATTCAGAGTGAACAAAAGTGTAACGCATTAAGAAGACTAGCACATCAAGACTGGAAATATTATCAAAATTATGCTTTAGCAAAAGAAAGATTACTAAAAGCTGATGCAATTGGCAGTGAAAAATACGAGACCTGGATGCTCATCAGCAGAATTGAAAGAGAATCTCAACATTCAAATGAAGCCTTACATGCCGCATTAAAAGCTAGAAAATTTGCGCAATCAGTTAATGAAGTAAATAGGGCAAATACCGAATATGCGAATGGAGTATACGTTTCTACAGTAAACCAACTAACTAAGGGAGAGGCAATTGATTCAAGCTTACTAACAAAAACTTCTAAACTACTTTCTAAGGTTTTAGAAACGGATGCAGGTTTGCCTGTACCTTCAAAACTATTACTGGGAATAGCTTTATTAACTAATGATGGTGATAATGTACTAAAGGCTTGGCAGTCTTACTTTCAGATTCAGGATCTCCAACAAGTTAGCCCATATTTAAAAGACTCGGCTAAAAAGCTAAATCAGGTTTGTGAAAATTGGAATGGAAATAAGTTGTCAGTTTCAAATCAAGAAATGTTAATTGATGCGCTTTCTTCATCGAGGTTTTATGAATTTATACCTGTTTATGTCAAAAAAAATAGTAATAAATCTGGCTATAATCTAAAAACAAGAGACGCCATTAGATATTCACAATATCTGAAAGAAGTTGAAAAAGAGACCAATGAATACTATCGGCTCATTGCCATAAAGCAAGAAAACGAAACAACTTATATAGAATGGTTAAACAATAAAAGAAAAGAACTTTGGAACAAACTCTCATTTACAGCACAGAAAGATTATAGCGAAGATGATTTTTTAAAAGAAACAGAAAAACATTTTGGTGCCAGAGGTTTTACAGGTGGAACAGGGAATTATAGTGGCTATGTTTTAGCACTTGGGCACATTGTTAATCAAGAAAAAGCCAGAGTAGAACAATATGGTTACCAGCCCGAATTTACTTATACTCAAATAGATATGATGGTTTCAAATGGTTTTTCTAGCTGGTTTTGGGAAAATAAAGCCATAGGTGGATGGGCAACAGATCATGAAATAAT
>JBCBCD010001454.1:0-1552 GCA_038530915.1 Bacteroidota bacterium | reverse complement strand
TTCTTTGATTCAATAGCTCTTTTCTCAGCACTTCTTTTTTAATGGTATTGTTGAGGTTTTTTAAACGAGCTCCCATTTGATTGAGAGTGCTTGCCAAGGCGTTGAACTCATCTTAGGTTTGAAAATCTATTTTGGTATCGAAATTGCCCAATGCAATCAATTCTGCCCCTTTTTTGAGGGATAAAATTCGATCTACTAGGTATTTTAAAAAGAAGTAAGCAGAAACCAATGTTAGAAGTAATAATGCAAAAAGGTATACAATAAAACCCACCTTTAGATTGATAATTAAGGATTGTTCTTCATCGGAATGCTTGGTTACCATTTGTTCTATAGAAGTCAGTGCTCGTTTAATTTGAATATCTTTCTCTATGATGTAAGAGCGAATGCTTGCAAGGTATTTGCCTTTTAAAATATTGTAAGAACTACTTTCTAAGACGGCAAGGGCTTCTTCTTCCTTACCTTGATCTTTTAATTGGAAAGCCAAATATTCCAATTGCATCAAGCTGTCATTGGCCTGACTTAGGTTCATGAAATTGATGCTGTCTATTACGTTGGCTTTTTGAAGGGTCCTGGAAATGGTTTCTTGTAAAGCTATTTCGTTTTCTTCAAAACGTTTTTTCCAATCGCTATTTGAAGTGAATACGTAGTTCCGAGTAGATTGAGTTAATACTTCATCATAATACAAAGTCTCTTCTGCAAGAACCTTAATGTAAATCGAGCGAGTCAACTCACTGATTTGCTCAGGTAGACTTGTATTAATAATGTTGGTGAGTTTGTTTAAATGTGAAAAAAGAAAATAAACAAGTCCCATTGAAATGATGGTAAGCACAATGATATAAAACTGGTATTTCTGCTTAATTGACATACATTGATATGGTTGACTGAATAAACATGGCAACAGTAAGCTTTTACTATTGGTAAAAAATATAACTAATTAGCTGCTTGTGGGTATTTTGACATATATAATTACTATAATTCCTCACAAATAGTAATAAAAATAATTTTGGAGATAATTTCTGTTATTTTTTAATCGTTCTTACGTCAAACTTTTCAAAATAATCATGCTACTTCGTTTTCACTTGAAAAACTAGTGAAAATATTTAATCCACTAAAAAACAGTTTTCTAAACGATGCAATTGTAAATGAATTTCAATTCATTTATCCCAACAGTTATATTTTTTTTCAAAAATTGAATAAAAGTAAAACTACTGTTTAACTAATTAATAAAACCAAAGAATCAATGATTTCATTTAAGTTCGAGTACATCTGGTTAGATGGTTATACGCCAGAGCCCAATTTAAGAAGTAAGACAAAGGTTATTCAAATGGAAACGTTTAGTGGAGACCCGGAAAAGTTACCCATCTGGTCGTTTGATGGCAGTTCGACTATGCAGGCAGAAGGCAATTCTTCCGATTGTTTATTGAAGCCTGTTCGAGTAGTACCTGATCCGGCACGAAAAAACGCCTACTTGGTATTGGCAGAGGTTTTAAACCCAGATGGTACACCACATGCCAGCAACACAAGAGCTATGTTTGATGACGATCAATCTTTT
>JBCBCD010001453.1:0-1558 GCA_038530915.1 Bacteroidota bacterium | reverse complement strand
CTTCTCAACAATTTAAGCTTCCTTTATTTAATAACTCCATAAGCATATTTTTCCGACGACGAGAAATTGGGAGTTTTGCTTGATCTGTCATTAAGAGATATCCTCCATCTTGTTTCAAAATCATATTCACCTGCTTTAGATTGATGATATGGGATTGATGAATGCGAAAAAACTGATCTGAAGGCAGGATCTCTTCAAACTCCTTTAAATTCTTCGAAATGGTAATTTTATTCCTTCCTTGCAAATAAAAAGTTGTGTAACTACGGTCAGATTGCAAGCGAATAATATCTTTCAATAGTAGAAAAGAAATCCCTTCACTGGTTGAAATAGTTATTCGGTCAAAAGTTTGACTTTGTATGCTTTGAAGTAGTAAAGGAATATTTTGTAAATCAACTCTATTTTTATGATTTCTTACTCTTTCTACCACCTTAGTTAATGCATCTGGATCTATGGGTTTCAGTAGATAGTCTATAGCATGATATTTGAAAGCTTTTAAAGCAAACTCATCATAAGCTGTGGTAAATACTAAGCTAAAGTTATTGGTTGTCAACTGGTTTAAGAGATCAAAACCTGTTTCTTTTCCCAGGTTAATATCAAGTAGCAATAGATCAGGTGATATTTTGGAAAGCAAGGTTTTAGCCTGTTTAAGGTTAGCAGCGAGTCCGACGACCTCAGTGTTATTACAATGGATTTGTAATAACTTTTGTAAGGTTGAGCGTGCTTGTTGCTCATCATCAACAATCATAATTTTTACTGTCGCCATTTCTTTTAGTTCGGTCTATTAAATTTTAGAGGGGCTGTAAAATCAATTCCATAGATTCTCCTATCGATTTTCCCAATGTTTATGAATCTTGCTGCAGTTTGTCCATCCGGAATGCCTTCGCTCAATAAGAATGAAGTTCCGAGTCGTACCTTTACATTACCTATTTTGTACCCTAATTTAAGGTTAACGAGGTTTTGATAAAATGGCCCTACTTCTCGATCTTGATCAATTATAATCTTGGTAGTCCAGAAATGACTAATCGATCCTTCTACACTTAGCCATTTTTTCTCCACGCCGACTATGCCATTAAAAGTACCAAATCCCCCTTGAAAATGGACATGTAAACCTATTCCCAAACCATAATAAAGATCTAGAAAATCACTTTGATTTCGCCTAATAAAGTTAAACTGAGGAAGAAAAGCTGTCAATTTGGGTGCCCCTCCTGCAGCAAGGCTGTAGCTCAGTTCACTTTTCGGCGCTATATTCAGTGTGTCAACAGGTATAGATTCTTGAGCATACAGTTGGATTGTAACGCTTATCATTAGAACTATAAAAGCAACTTTTTCACAGTCCAAAATTGGCTTGAAAAATAGGTCTTCATTTAACATATTGCATATAAAGATCGTTTGTAATGTAGGTAAAGATATTATAAGCTTCTATTCATCGCTTTAATCATTTTGCCTAGCACAAGGTTGATTTTACAAATGGACAGTCTGAAGACATATTTAGGTCGTAATTAGATAAATAATTCTAATGAAAATCCTATCTCATTTAAATGTACATCATAATGAAGAA
>JBCBCD010001452.1:0-1561 GCA_038530915.1 Bacteroidota bacterium | reverse complement strand
CCAATTGGACACCTGCTACAAAAGATGGCAAAATCATGGCTTCTAAGCAATCTTTAACTGTTGACTTCCAATTGGAATCTAAATAAATAACGAGTCGTCTATTACATAATTCTAACCCATATACCTAAAAACCCACACACTTTTAACCCTATTTCAAATCGGTAGTGATTCACTTCGCTACCGATTTTTTTATTTCCAGCCATTCTTGTAAGCAATCAAAAGAGTTTCTCTAATTAGTGAGAATCAGCATAAAACTCATCTTTTTCAAAAAAATAATAATGGAAACAATAGTCCAAAAGCAGCATATAATTTTCCTGCACCTTTGTAATGTAAGATTTAAACAAATACACAATTCAACTCAAACTACAAACTACTTTAAATCCAATTATCATGAAAAATACAATCTTTGTTTGCTTCATTTTCTGCATGACTTTTTCTGTTGCTTCTAATGCCAATACTTCAATCAATCCTAATCCTGTGAAGCCGGCTGCTTTCATCGGCGGACAGCAAGAGCTTGTGGATTACTTGACCGCTAATTTGGTATACCCGGAATGCGCACGTAAGGCCGCAGTGGAAGGTAAGGTCGTGGTTTCTTTCTTCGTTTTACAAGATGGTAGCATCCACAAACCTAGAGTTGTAAAGGGCTTGAGCGAAAAATGTAATCAGTCCGTAATCGATATGATCAACAATATGCCCAATTGGACACCTGCTACAAAAGATGGCAAAATCATGGCTTCTAAGCAATCTTTGACCGTAGACTTCCAATTAGAATCTAAATAAAAATTTCCCCATAGACATAAAAAAAGCTGCATGAGACACTTCATGCAGCTTTTTGATTTTTAGCCCAAAAAACTTACGGCTTCCCTACTTTAGTTCTAGGCGAAATGATCTTAATTCCAAAAGACTCAGCAGCCTGATTGATCTTTGGCAATTCAGATTCTAACAATTCATCCAGAGCAGTCAATTCTACATCCAGTTCTCCTTTTACTTCTTCAAAAAACTGCATGGCCTGATCTGTTGGTGGAAAGTCTCCACGCTGTTGGTCAGCTAGTAAGAAGGCCAATCTGTTGTTGATGCGAATTCCATAATTCAAAGGATCCTGGCGGCTTTGATTTTTAGTCATATGAATATTAATTTCAATGCCTTCCATTTTATCTTTAAAGCCTTTCAATAAAGTCTTAAGTTCCTTTGAATTTGGATTATCATTGATTTTTTCTTGTAAATAAGCCATGTCTTTTTTCAAAGCCTTGATGTCCAACATAGCTTGATGTGCATTGGTCACCTCATCACGCACTTTTATCAGATATTCAAATTGCTCCTGGTATTGTTCAGGAGTATTTGGTAGTCTTGGATCGGGAACAATCTCAAACTCTTGCTCAACGGACTGATCATTTATTTTTAAGATGGCTTTGTACTTACCGGGAGGTGCTTTAGGCCCTCTATTTGGAGAAGAGTACAATACCATGCCTGGAAACTCTTTAAAACCCGGATAACGCATGTCCCAAACAAAACGATTACCGCCCATCTTTGCTTCTAACTTATCTCCCTTTTCTTTTTTATT
>JBCBCD010001451.1:0-1563 GCA_038530915.1 Bacteroidota bacterium | reverse complement strand
CACCTCACGGCGTGAGGTGATGAGTCTACTCTAATTTTATTAAACTATCTTTTTTGTATGATAAAGCGATCCACTATTGTGAGATCTTCTGTGGTCATCGCGGTTCCTGTTAATTGATTGCCGTCAATGTCTAATTTTAGGAATACCCAGTCATGTGTATAAGCAGCTACTAAATCAGGGTACCTACATGCTTCAGGATTTGGGGTGAATGGGTCAGGGTCATTTCCCAGACCTCTTAGTATTCCTCCGCTTCCAACAGTAATACTAGTGAAGCCTTCCGTTTGAACATAGGAATTTGTGCTAGTATCTTTTTTGGTGATTAAAACTTCACCGTTTCCGTTCATCGGATTTAATCGCTCATAAGTATGGGCATGTCCATTGAGGACTAAGTCAACATCAAATTCTTCAAAAATTGGATATAAGCTTACTACTCCTTCATAATCATTTTTATACGTACATGATTTACCATTGTGATGTAGAAAGACAATGGTCCATTCCATGTCCTTGGAGATGTTTGAGAGATCATCTCTTAACCATGCAACTTGCTTGTCATACTCATACAATTCTCCTTGTTTAGTATCTAAACCGATGAAATGGATGTTACCATAATCGAAGCTGTAATAGTGCTCGTTACCCGGAAGTTTCCATTCTTTTACATAATTTTCATCAGGTTCCTCCCCCCAGTCGTGATTTCCCAGTATGGTAAAGACCGGTACATAAGGAAATACCTTTTCAAAATGCTGAAACAGATTGGTATCGTAAATTTCACTTCTACCATCCGGATACACTATATCTCCCAGCAATAATCCAAATCTCAATGAATCCACAAAGTTAATCAATGCTCTTCCTAATTGATCTGGTGTTCCTTCATCTTCAATGGCTTCACCAATATCACCTACTGCAAAAAAAGAGAAGGTGGAATCTTGTTTGCTGACCGGTGAAGGGAAGTATAGTATTTCTTCTTTTAACAACTGACTTTCATCCGTAAAAACTTGGTATTCATAATTACTATTGGGTTCCAAACCGGTAAGTGTTACTTCATTTTCAATACTACCTGTATTCGTGCTTCTTGTTACCCCCTTTTTGTAATTCCATTTCTTGGCCTCTTTCAATTTGTAGGCTACTTCAGAAGTAGTTCCAACATTTGTACGCCATAAAATGGTAATACTATCCGCTATTGCACTTTGCAGATAAGGCTTTCTCAGTAAGTCTACATTTTGAAGTTCTTTACTATTGGAATTACAGGAGTAGACCAAAATAAGTACCAAACACACAAAAATGTAATCGATTCTTTTCATTGTTGGTTGATTAATTGAAAAAAATATAATCAGAAACAAGAGTTATCCCGAATTTTCGATTAATTCGAAAATTCGGGATAGCTCTTGTTTCATTAACCTCCCTTTACGTTGCATACATATCCAGTGATAAAAGCATACTGTTATAATTGTAAGCTTACATACCGTATAACAAAATTACTTGTGCAATTTTCTGGATTTTAAATATTCCAGTAAAGAATATGGTCGATTTGTCTCTAAAATTCGAAACCCTTGATCGACTAGCCAG
>JBCBCD010001450.1:0-1563 GCA_038530915.1 Bacteroidota bacterium | reverse complement strand
CTCCATATTACTGTTTATTCTGCTCAGAATCGGTAATTTCTATGGTGATCCCGCTCCTTGGTCTTTACAGGAGGAAGCTATTTATTCTTTTCTTTCATTCATTAATCTGACTAAGTACCCTATTTCATTACAATATGCATTAGTGATGTTAGGAATTGGAATGTTGATTCTTTATGCTGCTGAAAAAATAAAACCGACAGGTCTAAATTCAGTAGTTATTACTTTCGGCAGAGTCCCATTATTCTTTTATCTGTTGCACTTATATATCATTCATGCTTTCGCTTTTATAGGCGTAGCCATAGATAATCTACCACTTGATATAATGATCATCACACCCAAAACTTTCCAGGAACAAACCTTAGTGGATTATGGGTTTAATTTATTGGTTGTTTATGCTGTATCTGTTTTGGTATTAGCCATTTTATATCCTATTTGTCGATGGTATATGAAGTATAAGGCTGAGAATAAGAATAAGTGGTGGTTGAGTTATTTGTAGAATTTTTTCACCATGGAGTGGCAAAGAGTAAAACTCCATGCCACTCCATGGTAAAAGAATTAATCACGTCCTACACTAACTCCTGCTTTCTTCATCACTCCTTCCAACTTTTTCAAATGACCTGCTAACTCAGCAGATAACTCATCAAATACCTGATAAGCGCCTGCAGTAGGCTTAGCATCCCCATTCTCCATGCTTCTTCTCAATGAAGCCAAACGGTTGTTCAATTTGATAGGAAAATTGAGTGGATCCTGACCTGAACGGTTTCTAACCTGATACAAATCTTCTTCAATCGCAGTCATATCAGCAATAGTAGCCTTCATCTTGTCAATCCTAGTTTGATCCGTTTCTTTCTCCATTTCTGCCCGCACTTCTCTGATTTTAATCACTGCTTTGTTCGCTTCGCTGGTCTTTTTAACGATCTTCATAGCCAGGTCAAATTGCTCCTGCAAGTCTTTTTCAGTAACTCCTTTCCAATTTGGATTCATTTTAACCTTAAAGCCGTAAGTTTTGCTGTAGTCCCCGGCTGTAAGCTTCACCTGATAATCTCCAATCGGAGCTTTAGGACCTCTTTGTGGACGAGCACTCCAAATGATCATACCATCAAAAGTGGTCGCTCCAGAATACCTTAGATCCCAACTAAAAGAATGCATGCCTGCTGTAACTGCCGGCCCCGAAGAACGTCCGCCTTCTTTCTTTTCTTTCTGCTTACCTACAAAACTTCTGATCATTTCACCCTTGCTGTCCATGATTTCTATCGTAACAGAATCTACCGCTTCTTTCAAGTAATATTGGATCTTGGCATTGTAAACGCTTCTTATGGCATCTTCTGGTTTGAATAAGATCACATCTTGCTTAGCCAGTTCCGAAGTCAATTGACGCAAAGGACCAATATCATCCAATATCCAGAAACCACGTCCATGAGAGCCTAAGACTACATCTGCATCTTTAATTACTAAATCGCGAATAGGTGTATCCGGTAAGTTCAATTGAAGAGATTGCCAGTTTTCTCCTGCATCAAATGACATATACACTCCATGTTCTGTTGCTAAAAACAATAAGCCCGG
>JBCBCD010001449.1:0-1568 GCA_038530915.1 Bacteroidota bacterium | reverse complement strand
ACAATACTTTTTGTGGTATATGTCATGGTGAAAAAGGAGATGGTTTAGGATATTTAGTTCGTGAGGCGGATCCTGCCAAAGGGATTGCAGAAGGTAAGTACCCTGCAGCGCCAGCCAACTTCTTAATTGATCCACATAATACAGCTTCTAATGGCCGCTACTACCATGCCATTATGTATGGTAAAAACGTGATGGGTGCTTACAAAGATAAAATCTCTTACGAAGAGCGTTGGCAGGTTATTCATTACATTCGTTCTTTACAAGCTAAGGATCAGAAGTTAGCTTACAGCGAAGTAGAAAATACCTTAAATCCTGAGTTTGGTACACCAGGAGTCATAATGAAAGCTATGATGGAGGCCAATGAAGCTGCCCACAAAGAAGAAGGTCACGAAGGAGATGATCACCATGGTGATGAGGCACATGGAGAGCATGGTGAAGATCATTCAGAGGGAGGTCATTCCTCAGAAGGGCACTAAGCAGCACCTCAACTAAGGTTTTGAAAAAGAAAATTCTAAGCATTTAAACAATCAAAATAATAATGAACCAATTCGTATTTCAAAAGAGAGAAAAATCAGTGCTGATTGGGGCGATGGTCCTCGGTGCACTGTGTTTGTTTGGTTCTCTGATCGGCGACGACGAGCTACACACCCGGTTTTGGACAAATTATTTACATAATTCTGTTTTCTTCATAGGGATTGCCTTCATCTCATTGTTTACGCTAGCTGCGTTCACCACTGCTTGGGCAGGTTGGCATACCAATGTAAAGCGGGTTTGGGAAGCGTTCTCACTCTTTCTTATCCCAGGAGCGATTTTGATGTTGGTAATTGTAGCCGGTGTTCTTACTGATTTCAATCATATATATCATTGGGCAGATGAAGCCGCAGTGGCAGAGGACCCAATCCTGGATGGAAAGAAAGGTTTTTTAAACCCTTTGATGTATACCATTTTTACAGTAGTGGTTATGGGGACATTTATCTTCTTTGCAAGAAAAATTAGATCCATTTCTCTTGAAGAAGATGTACATGGAGCCAATGGTTTAGAAAACGATTTTAGACACCACCGCAAATTAAGAGTTTGGTCCGCTGCTTTCCTTCCTTTTGCTGGTTTCTTTAGTGCGGCCATTATTTGGCAATGGATCATGTCTATAGATGCGCATTGGTATAGTACTTTATTTGCTTGGTATACTGGGGCAAGCTGGTTTGTTGCTGCCATGGCATTAACGGTTATGTTGCTGATTTACTTGAAGGGTAGAGGATATTTGACACAGGTAAATGCAGATCATTTCCACGATATTGGTAAATATTTGTTTGGGATTAGTATTTTCTGGACCTACCTTTGGTTCTCTCAGTTCATGCTGATCTGGTACGCAAACGTCGGTGAAGAAACGGTTTATTTCTACGATCGGATGAACGATTATCCAGTCTTGTTCTGGGCGAATCTAGCGCTTAACTTTATTCTACCATTTTTCGTTTTGATGAGAAATGACAACAAGCGTAAGTTTGGTCCAATGTTTACGGCTTCCTTATTCGTATTTATTGGTCACTGGTTGGATTTCTTCTTGATGATCA
>JBCBCD010001448.1:0-1568 GCA_038530915.1 Bacteroidota bacterium | reverse complement strand
CTTTTGTATAGAACGCTTCGACTGACCAACCCAGCTCCATATTCTGCTTTTATCAAAATACCAGGTATGGCTTTCCTCAGTTCTTCACCTGAATGTTTTTTCACCCTCAATAATAAGCAGGAAATAAAAAGCGAACCCATAAAGGGAACTCGCGCGTTAGGAGCTACTGAAGACCTCACAGACCAAATTAAACAGGAACTACTCGATAGCGCCAAAGATCATGCAGAATTATTAATGATTATAGATCTTATTCGCAACGATTTGTCAAAGGTTTGTGAAATGGGATCAGTAGTAGTAGAAGAAATGGTGCGCTTAACCGAATACCCTACCGTTTTACAAACATCTTCTTTAATTCTGGGAAAGCTATTGAATGGAAAAACAGCTGTAGATATCATTAAAGAGATTTTTCCCGGAGGATCTATTACTGGTGCCCCTAAGCTTAGGACCATGAACATTATTGATGCACATGAAGATCGAGCTCGCGGAATTTACACTGGTAGTATTGGCTACCTATCCTTAGATCAAGCAGCAGAATTTAATATTGCTATTCGTACAATGGTTTATGAAACCGAAACAAACACCTTATCTTTTGGTAGTGGTGGAGCGATTCTTGCCGATTCTGACCCAGGTGCTGAATTTCAAGAAATACTCGTTAAGGCATACGCACTCTTACGAGCAGCCAACCTTGCTAAATTTAATGCTTTTGAGCACTTACAGTTGTCCTCCAATGAACTGGTCAAACAACAGAAAATACAAGGATTACAAAAGAGCAGTAAAATTCAGTTAGAGAATTTGTTTCAGCTAAAAACAGATTCATGAAGTCTTCTTTAATCGAAACCATTAAAATAAAAGATGGCATTTTTTTCAACCTGGATTTGCACGAAAAAAGATTGAACCAGGCCAGAATAGAATTGCTCAAGTGTAAAGAACCAATACTGCTAGAAGAAAGTTTAAAACAATTGACCATACCTACAAACGATCTGTACAAATGCAGGCTGAGCTATGCCCAAAAAATCGATCAAATCGAGCTTGAACCCTATACCATAAGAGCAATACATTCTTTTAAGTTGATTCATAACAATGAAATCCAATATCAATACAAATACAAAAATCGATCAACTTTAAAGGCACTGTTTCAACAAAGAGGTTCAGCCGATGACATCATCATTGTAAAAAACAGCTTACTCACCGATTCCTATTATGCTAATCTTGTCTTTGACGATGGCAAGCATTTATACACTCCTCGCCTACCACTTTTAAAAGGAACAAAAAGAGCACAGTATATTCAGGAACAGAGAATTATAGAACAAGATATTTCACCTGCTGATTTAAAAAACTTTGAGTGTTTTTATATGATCAATGCAATGATTGATTTAGGAGAGATGGAATTTGATGTGAATAACATCTATACTTAATCTTTCCTTTTTGCCTTGATGCAAAAACGAAACCAAAAAAATCAAGGCGGTATTTGTTTTGCCTAAAAATGGAATCTGCTCCACACTCACATTTAGAGCCGCTCCTTTGTCGCTCGCTAAATGCTCTTTTCGGCTCTCCCACAATCCCATTTT
>JBCBCD010001447.1:0-1576 GCA_038530915.1 Bacteroidota bacterium | reverse complement strand
CGAAACTTTCAATATAGAAATAACATCTGCTTACGGAAAATATAAATTGGCTGGTGAAAATGGGCAGGATTTCCCTAATATTCCGGAAGCTGATTCAGTAGATGAAGTTTCTTTACCTGCCAAGGCACTTGCTAATGGCATCAATAAAACCTTGTTTGCTACCAGTAATGATGAATTGAGACCTGCTATGACGGGTGTTTATTTTCAAGTAGACTTCAATAGAATTACTTTAGTAGCCACGGATGCACATAAATTGGTTAAGTATTCTTACCATAACTTAAGCAGTGGAGTATCCACCTCTTTCATAATTCCTAAAAAAGCACTAACGCTTCTTAAAAATGCACTCCCTCAAGAAGATGATGTAACATTATCTTTTAATAAATCTAATGCTTTTTTTGCGTTTGGCTCTACAAAGTTGGTTTGTCGTTTGATTGATGCGAGGTATCCCGATTATAATGCAGTTATCCCTGTGGATAATCCGAATTTACTTTCACTGCCCAGAATGGATTTTCAAAATTCATTGAAACGTATCGCAATTTATGCCAATAAAACAACCAACCAGGTTATCCTAAATATCAACTCAGGTAGCTTGACGATTTCTGCACAAGATCTTGATTTTTCCAATGAAGCTACAGAGCAATTGCCCTGTACCTACGATGGCAATACCTTAACCATCGGGTTCAATGCTAAGTTTTTGATCGAAATGTTAGGTGTACTCAGTGCAGAAGAGATCAAAATGGAATTATCTACTCCCACAAGAGCCGGTATTTTACTTCCGGTAGGAGAAGAGGATAATGAACAAGAAGATATTTTGATGTTGGTAATGCCGGTTATGCTAAGTAACTAATCTTAATACTACGGTTTAAAAATTTAAGGGTGTAAGGGTTTTATTTTAAAATCCTTACACCCTTTTCTTTTTACTCTATATGGTAAAGGGTCTTTAGATATTTACCCTTGACCGGTCTGGGCATATTTTTTTGGTTAAAATAAACCAAAAAGACACTTTGTGTTTTATTAGACTACGATTACTATATAAATTTGCGCCACCTAAAAATATTTAAAATAGAGTCCAATGTCAAAAATCAGTTATACCAAGATAATACTCCCGATCCTAATGATTGCTTTTACTACTTTAGCGTATGGTCAAAATGCTACACTTACAGGGAAAATACTTGACCTTTCAGGAAAGCCATTGAGCTTTGCTACAGTTTTAATTGACGGCACCACCAAAGGAACAACGGCCGATAAGGATGGCCAATTTATCATCAATGATATTCCAGCTGGTACATATACTATAAAAGTAAGCTTTATGGGCTATCTATCCACTACTGAAGAAGTAAGTTTGAAAGCAGGAGAGTCTATAGAGAAAAGCTTTTCACTACAAGAGGATGCTTTAAATATACAAGCAGTAGTTATCAGTGGCACCAGATATGAATTAGATCGTGTGAACAACCCTATTGTAGTCAATGTAATAAACAACAAACAACTTAATGCAACCCAATCCATCGCTATTTCGGAAGGCTTAAACTTCCAGCAAGGTGTTAGGGTAGAAACCAATAGTCAAAAATGTGGCTTC
>JBCBCD010001446.1:0-1577 GCA_038530915.1 Bacteroidota bacterium | reverse complement strand
TCCCAACTAGGGTCAGGAACGGGTAAGTTTGGTTGCTTAGTCATTGTAAATTCCAGTTTTGTAAATCCGTAGAATTGTAAGTAAATACAATTCCTCCGCCATTATTGGATAAGCCTGATCCAACAATCATGTAGTAGGTGTCGCCCTCTTTGAAAACATATGGATCTCTGAAATCCATGGAGAAGTAGTTAGGTGGAGGATTAGGGATCAAAGGATTGTTTCTTGTTTTTTGCCAAGCGATCAGATTACTATCTAATGGATAAGCACTACCCATACCTGCTTTGGAACCATCCACTCCTGTGTAGAAGATGACAGGTTCCCCATTTTCATCAAAAGTAGTCGTACCTGACCAAACACCGAAGTTATCAAAGCCTGGTGAAGGAGCCAATGGAATAGGCTCTTCTGTCCAACTCACTAAATCTGGGCTCGATAAATGCCCCCAATGCATAAAATGTAGATAAGGACCATTTGGATTTTTCTGAAAAAACAAATGGTATTTGTCGTTATAATAAGTCAAGCCATAAGGTTCATTCGTCCATGCCGTATTGGGCATGGGATGATACTGTGGGCGTAGATAGTCATTCTCATGACGTACATCCGGATCGATGAACAAATCGGTATCAACCAAACTGCCAGCTTCATAATTTGCAATAATGGTTGAATCCGATAAAGCCTCATCATATACCTTGATTTCATCTATAGCTCCATTTAATGTGTTCGTTGAAAAACCAGCGAACCTTAAGTTGAGCGATCCTCTTCCTATCCACAAAGGACTATCGCTTTTATTAAGTGTAGAATTTGAAGTAAAGTTATTTTTTAACCAAGTCTCTCCATCTACGTAAATAATGGTTTCCCCCACAGTAGCATTTACTGTCACAGCAATATGATGCCATTGATATTTGGAGAGGATTTTATTGGGAGTAAGGGTTCTGGATTGCCCATTAAAGAAAAAAGTGAAGGATAGGTTACCAAAAGAATTGACTTCTAATTTGAATCCTCCATCATTGGAAAAGCTTTGGATGATGGCAGCCGCCTCTTTGGTAAAAGCATCCGTTGCATACCAGGTTTCAATAGTCAATTCATTCTCATATTCATTGATGAAAAAGTTCGATTTATTAATGTAAGTAGAGTAACCATCTAAGCGCAAAGCGTTTCCAAAATTACCAGCAATACGTTCAGGACGGTTGAAGGTATTAAATATGGAAAATGATTCTCCGGATATTTTTTCAGTAGCAGTTGTCATCCCTGATACTTCATTAAAGTCCAATTCAAAAATTGGATTTTGCGCCAGTAAGGTCAATGAAGTAAACATGCATAAAGCCCACAAAGTATAACTGTACGTCTTCATAACATTTATTCTTTATCTTAATTAAAAATCAACTTGATTATTACTTGATTTCAATGTCCAGAAATCCAATTGATTAACCATCAAACTGCCATCTTTTGTAAACATTTCTATTTCATTACTGTCTTCTGAAGAAGGAAAAATTCTCGTTGTAAAAGCCTGTTGATCATTAATAAATCCTTCTATCACTGATCCATCGATGAAAAGTTGAAATTTAAAAGGCTTTTCTGGA
>JBCBCD010001445.1:0-1586 GCA_038530915.1 Bacteroidota bacterium | reverse complement strand
ACCTGAAAAAATGAATGATGACGACGATATTCCATTCTAATGCTAGTAAATGAGATAAGAGAGTTAGCTGTTTCGAGACGATTCTTCGCTAAGGTAATGTTTGATTGCTACCAAAAAGGCAAAGGCTACGAAGAGACAGTGGAAGAAATAGGTCAATACCAACCATACATTATTGAAAATAACCTACAAGATCACATTGAACTAGAATTAAAGAAATTCAAAGACTACCTAAAGAAGCACCCCAATGATCAAACAAAAGAAAAAGATTTGTAAGACTTGCGAAACTGAAACTTACATCTTTAGCAAAGGAGAGTGTAAAAGCTGCGCTCAAAAAAGATATGCAGTAAAGGCGCAAGACAATCGCAGCAAGAAGAAACCTACTTCGATAAAACGAACACCAACTAAAAAACAGGTTCAGAGAAAGATTGATGAATTAGAGGTGATGATCAAGGTTTGGGAAGAGAACGAAGATATCGATGGAAGGTGCGGATGTAGTGAGTGTGGAAAGAGTCTGACTTTTGACAGGACATACTGTGCTCATATTCTGAGCAAAGGGGCCTTCCCACAATTTAGGACAAATCCCGATAATATCATCATCCTTTGCTTAGAATGTCACACTAATTTCGACTGCGACCTAAAGAGTGAAATGAAGATTTGGCCATTTATAGAAGAACGAATTTTTGAGCTTAAAAAAATTTCTTAAATTGATACGAATAACAAAAAAATACTTTGTATTTATTACTATTTAATGTATCTTGAGTTAAATTCAAAATAAGGATGAAAGATAACCAATTGGTCCGACACAAGGACTTTTATAGTGAAATATTTCAATTAAACAAAGACACCTTTAAGGGGATAATTTTCTATGCCAAAGGCGAAGGTGTGAAGTCATTTAAATCTTTTGAGAACGAGTCAAAATATCGTGAATTTGAAGAAGTTTCATATGCCGATTTCATGGAGGCTAGGGTGGTTGATCATTTAAAGCCAAAAATTGGATTATCTCAAGTTGCATCAACTCGTGCCGCAAAAGAAGGTGATATTTTTTACACCCTAGACATGTATACTGGCAAGACCCACTTAGCCAAGGTTATAAGGGTGCGTGACAGCTTACCTTATGAGGTCCAGCTAGACAATGGAGATATAATCAACATCATAGGCTTATTCTTGGAATTGGTGGATAAGGCTAAACTACTTTGGTTGGCAATTAAAGCTGCATTTGGCAATAAGAATGCTAAAGATCAAAGAAAAGCAATCAAAAACCTAAAGAAGAATCGTATATGAAAGAACTAGTGGATAAAGTCCTAAAATGGGGCTTAGAGAAAGGAATCATACCCCATTCAGCCCCGCTAGCACAACAATGCAAGGCAAATACAGAACTATATGAGTTTTGTGACGCGCACAGCCAAAAGCAGCCGATGGAAATGGGCGACATCATTGTGACTTGTATTCTACTTGGAGAGTTGATAGGGATCAAGTTTTTGAATATATATGAATCATTAACTGAAAACTTTGATTTGCGCTTTATAGAAGCTACTCCTCTACAAGCTTTTATGTCTATGGCAAAGATTGGAGATAGCATTCAAAAG
>JBCBCD010001444.1:0-1587 GCA_038530915.1 Bacteroidota bacterium | reverse complement strand
TATTTTGTTAATTCTGCATCCAATAAGGAATCAAATTCACGAATCTTTTTCTCTGTATTTAAGATTAATGCTAAACTAAATTCATACGGAGGTCCACATTCAATATTATCTTCTTCAAAATTTGGATTAATAGTTACATGACCGTCATTCAATTCTTGTAGCATAGAGCAACAAATTTCAAACAGCCTTTTATTGGTAGTTTTCTCGTTCACTAAAACTTTATACTTTTCATAAACCTTATTCCAATTAACTTCTTTTAATTCAAAATTAGCATATCGATATTCGAACTCTTTCCACAACTCTTCAAAGTTCTTCAAGGGGGAATTCACCTCATTTATTTGAGAATATCCTGTCCCAATCAGGCTTAAGGAAATTAATACTGTGATTATGATTTTATTTTTCATTTTTTTAAATAACCGCTAACATTTAGTGTCTGTGGCGGCGTTTAGTATTTTTAAAAATATTCAATATCCCTGAATGCAATATGGAATAAATCGCCGTTCTTGAAGGTAGCTTTTTGAATCCAATTTCCACGTTCATCATATTCGTACAGGTATTTATCAAGTTCATAAGCCTCATCATCGTCTGATTTAAACCTTTCAATCTTGGAAAGAAGACCTTTCGTATTGAATTGGAGTACATCTTTTGTACCTTTTTTATAATTGGTATTGATTTTTTCAATTAACCTGCCTGCTTGATATTCAAAGATTTCTTTCTTTGAAATAGTTTCATCAGGCTTATAGGTAATAATAGATGCAGGATCGCCAGATTGTGTGTAGGTATAGACTAATTTTAAATCATTCTGTCCATCCGAATATCTCATAATTTTTACACGCCCTTCATTATTATATTCATAAATCCTATGCACTTGAGGACCGCTTTTTCTTTCTGTCCATTTTTCTTCTGTCTCTTGATTTAGCTCATTATAGGTAAAAATTTTCCTCAACTGGACTGTACTATCCTTTTTATAAGTTATTTCTTGGGTTTGATTCCCTACATTATCATATATGAATTCTTGAAAGTATCTAACCGTTTTATCCCCTTCAAATACAATATTCTCTATGAGTCTGCTTCTATTATCATAGAAATTTAAAAGCTGCCAAGATAATTTTTCCTCTGAAGTATAATAATTTTGTTCAGTCATCAGCCCTTCTTTATTGAAACTATAATCCTGCTTAGAGCTAAACCTGAAATCTTCTTCAAGAGCAAGATTGTTGAGGTCGATATCTTTTGCATTTTCGTTTCGGAAAAACCCCTTTTCTCCAAAAAGTTTTACGGAGCCGGTTAACCCCCAATATTCCAATTCATAATATTTTAAATTGCTGTCATAAAATGTTTTTGTGTTTGAACTACAATTTAAGAAAAAGACGAGTGGTAATATGATTAAGGAGGCTTTATTCATTTTCAACATAATTTATGTAATCATCTTCGAGCTTTAGTATTTGGCATTCAAATTGTTTAGTGTATCTGCAGGTAACGACGAATTGAGGTGCTAGACAGGTGCACGGTATTAAGTGACTGGACAAAAAATAGTAGTGTTTTTGATCGATCAGATTTTTGGAGTTGATCGAGACGAATTCGCAAGGT
>JBCBCD010001443.1:0-1589 GCA_038530915.1 Bacteroidota bacterium | reverse complement strand
CACAAGCTTCTATCAACATGCCACTTTCATTGCCATTCACATAGGTAGGCAATCGAAATTGTCGAGTTAAAATGATGGTTTTGTTTTGTTTGTTGTACAATAAGATGGTAGCACCATTGCCTCTGTCATAGGCTTCCCTGGCATGTGTTTCCCATTCTCCATTCTTCTTTTGATAGTCATAGGTGACTTTGTTGAGAATGTACCAGTTGTCAGATAAAACTTCTGTTTTTTGGATTTTGATTCTTTCGTTTTTCATTGATATTGGGTGATTGTAATTGCCTTTTCAGGTAAACAATTAAGAGTAGCTAAATGTACAAAAACAAAAGCAAATCCCTCTGCTGAAAGAGTTACTCAGTGATACCGTAAGTCAGTAGGAATTTTTATTCATTTTTTTTAATTTATTTTTTACTAATAACCTCACGCCTTGTGTTTATTATTCCACTCCTGTAATACTGTATTTTAATTTTTAAATTATTCCAAACCCCTACATGAATTTTCAGGCCAAGTCGGCATTAGTATAGATAGAGCTCTGAAATACTAAACTGAAATGATTAAAGTTTATGAATTATTCCGAATCTCAATTAATAGAAAGATGGGCACAAGGACGTCGGGATGCAGCAGAATTGCTTATCCGTAAGTACTATCCTTATGCTTACACACTTGGCTTGGGTTTCTGTAAAGGAAACAAGGAACTGGCTAATAATGCAGTGCAATTATTTTTTGGACGTTTATCTCAGAATTTGCCAAAAATCTATCAAGAAGATAGAGCGAAATTTGACTCTATACAAAGCAATTTTCAAGCTTACCTATTGACAGGTATAAGGAACAATGCCAAAGAACAAATTCGATCTCTCGTAAGGCATAAAGATAAAATCACTCCGATTTCTAATGTGCCACCACAGAAAAAAGATCCCAATTCAGATAATGATGCCTTCGAACGCAAAAATGTATTGGAATATATCCTTTCTTTTCTGCCGACCAGTCAACAGCATGTTTATCAATTGTACCTGGAAGGTTATAGTTATGAAGAGATTGCCAAGCAAACCAAATTAAATAAAGCCCAGGTTAGAGGACGCATAGAACGCAGCAATAAAGCACTTAAAGGGCATCGTGCTTTGATCAAACAATTGTTAACTCAATGAATTTAATGCAATGAAAAATCAAGATAGTTTAATAAATATAGAAATGCTCATCGACTACTGTAATGGTAGTTTAGATGCTGAAGAGCAAAAAATAATTGCTCAAACAGCGGAAAACAATGAATTGGTGCAAACCATAATCGAAGAACTTAAAAATCAGGCTCCCATCCCGAAAGAAGTACTTGCTGAGGATATCGATCAGTCGATGACTACTTTTTTGGATAGTGATACCTTTACCAGCTCTTTTAAAACGATATCAAATGATGCTAGCGAAAAAATAGAAGAAAAGGTAAAGAAAAATGGATTTAAAAAATCTATTTTTTGGTTACTTGGCATATTTGGAGTTGGATTACTTTGTCTTTTGGCTTATCAGACGGATTCAAACAATCAAGAGGAAGGTATAAAGTCCGGCATGGGTGATTTTTTCTGACTGTAAAGTGAATGTCCCCT
>JBCBCD010001442.1:0-1590 GCA_038530915.1 Bacteroidota bacterium | reverse complement strand
CCCAATTTATTTGAGTGGATTTTTAAATGGACTGTTGCTAGACCTTAGCTTTAATGTAGATCCTAACTATTTTGAAGTTACAAGTTTAAGTTCTAATGTGCTTACCCATTTTAGTGCAAAGGATTATGCTTTGAATCGTGAAGAAAAAGGTGATGTTGATATTATTTGGTTTATTGTGAATAAAACAGGACTAAGTATTTCTGAAAAGATTCCGGTTTTTTATTTGCATGTCAAACCTAAATCAGACTGGCACTCTAAAGAGTTCATGAAGATGAATATATCTAACGATAGAAATAGACTATATACTGCAAAAAATACTAATTCATTTTCAAGCATACAGAAACAGCCAGTTTTCCAAAATCCTGATATCGGCTTAAACAATACAAAAAAACAAAATCTACTCGAATCCATCTCTTTTCAATTTTCACCCAATCCATTTAAAGAGAAAATTATTTTGACACTTACACAAGCAGGGAATTATGACGAAGATCAAGCTGTACTAAGACTCTACAATTCACTAGGACAATTACTGGAAATACGAAACTTTTCAATTGGTATTGGCCATAATCAATTTGAACTTTCCCTCACTGACAATTTTACTGAAGGAACAATATTTTATAATCTCCAGATTGGCAGTAAATCTGTAAGTGGCCATCTCATTAAACGCTAGTTTACATGAAACGCATGGGTGAATAAGTTATTTAATATAACTAGGCTTTAAAGACCTCAATACTAAATTAGCAGATGAATAACCATATCTAAATGAATAATTATACCATCACTAAACAAATACTTATCATATTAATCTTTTTGCTTCCTTTTTATGGAAATGGGCAAGTATTCTACTCCGCTAGTGGTGAAGTGGGCATTCTTAATACTGAGCAATGTCAAACTAAAGTATTGAACAATTTTTCTACTCTGGACTATCAAATCATTGATATTGCCATACATCCGGACGGTTTCCTTCTAGCAAGCAGGTCTAATATTTTTAGAGTTCCGTCAGCACAGGTACAATCCTGGCTTATAAGTTTAGATCCTAATGATGCAAGTATACAGGATACAGTTTTGATTACTTCTCCCGGAGATTTTGGTCCTGTTACTGGCCTCTGCTGCCATAAAGATGGAACGATATTTTTAGGAGGCCCTGGTGGAATAAGACAATACGATCCCAATATTGGAGAGTATACTGATTTCCTATTTCAAACATCTTCATCAATAGGAGGTGATTTAGTAATTCAAAATGATATTCTATATGCTTCTCTTACCAGTGGTAAAGTAATAAGTATAGATCTTAATAAAGCCCTATTAGAAGAAAAAGTGGTAATCGATCACAGAAGTCAAACAGGTTGTAATTTCTCTGGTTTAACTATATTAGAAAATCAAAATGAATTGATGATAGGAGCAAGTTGTGAGTTGAGAAATAAATCACTTTACATTATTGATACTAATCAACAAATTATTATTGACTCACTTTGCTCGGATGCAGATTTTGGAACAGGCCGATACCACCTTACAAGTAGCTTTGAATTCCGTAATAACTTAGATCTCCTTTTAGATCTTGATCTCGATAATAGTAGCGGGCGTACACTG
>JBCBCD010001441.1:0-1592 GCA_038530915.1 Bacteroidota bacterium | reverse complement strand
CCATATACCAGATATTTTCCTGCATTGTAGCCCGCTTTTGCCAGGTTGAAAGTCAATTGATCACTCATTCCATATAATTGACTGAAAAGCATGTGTGAATGATCTTTTGGGATCTTATTATCTAACATCAACTCTGCCTGTAGCTTATTGCTGTAGGCATTATGTGAAGCATTACAAAGCGCTATGCGATCATAGTTTTGTATGCAAAATCTAATGGCTAAGTTATAAGCATCATCAGTAGCTTTTTTAGTGGGATGTATGGGAGATTCATAGCCCATTTCTTCAGCTCTTGCCCTTTCTTTTTCCATATACGCCCCTCTAACCAACTTAGCACCTAATAAATATCCTTTTTGACTAGCTCTATCAAAAGAGTCAATTAAAAACTGCAACCTGTCATGTCGGTACATCTGGAAGGTGTTGTATACTACGACCTTTTCTTTATTATACCTTTCCATCATTTTATTGACCAAGTGATCTAAAGTATCCTGTATCCAACTTTCTTCAGCGTCAAAAAAGATTTTTACGCCTTTTTGTTGTGCCATATGACAGATGGAGTCCATTCTTTTATTGATGTTTTTCAATTCTTGTTCTTCCTGGGGGATTAAACTTTCGCCCGCTTGTATTTTTTCAAATAAACCAAAACGACCCAGGCCGGTAATTTTAGAGCTTACTACTGGAATGAAATTATTCTGACTGGCAAATTCAATCGCTTTCAGGTTTTCATTCATAGTCAAATTGAAATCATCTTCATTTTGCTTGGCTTCAACTCCATAATCCAAAAAGGTATCCACATTATGCGCACCTAAAACTTCAATGGATTGTTGAGACTCCAGCAAAGTCGTTCCACCACAAAAGTGGTCGAAAATGGTATTTTTTATAATAGATTCTACAAAGGGAAGACGCAACTTGATGGCCAAAATCGTCAGTTTAGAACCTATATTAACCAACCAAGGCTTATTCATCATCGAAAAAATCCAGGTAGATTTTTTCAATTGCTCATCTGTTTTATGAGCCAAGGCGATTTGCGTGTTTGTAAAATCTAATTGGGTATCAACTTTTCCTTCCAGGTATTGTGCAGCTAATTTTTCTAATTCCTGAACTGTCATCTCTTAAATCTGATTTTTAATATTTGGTCGTATAATTTTAGTCTCTTGTCTATGGTCTCTTGTCTATAGTTGTGTGTTGGTTTTACAATACAACTAAGTGCTTGTCCATATTTGCCAAGCTTTTTCTGCCTGAAGGTGCAACATTTGTAAGCCGTTAATAATTGCAGAACCCTGAGCTTCTCCATTAGCTAAAAATAAGGTTTTTTCAGGATTATACACCAAATCATACAACATATGATTTTTATCTAAATATTCATAAGGGATATCCGGACAAGCATCCACTTTAGGTGCCATGCCCAATGGGGTTGTATTGACAATTAACTTGTACTTACTTAAGATATCTTGATTGATTCCTTTGTAAGTTAAATCTGCTTTCCCCTCAGTGCGCGAAACAGTCAGAATTTCCATATTTAGTTGTTGCAAAACATATTGGACTGCCTTAGCTGCCCCTCCTGTACCCAGAATCAAAGCTCCTTTAAAGGTCAA
>JBCBCD010001440.1:0-1594 GCA_038530915.1 Bacteroidota bacterium | reverse complement strand
CAAAAACAATTGATCGTTTAAGCTTAATCTATCATTTTCTATTAACTCAGCTTGTGAAAAAGGCAACAAGTCCAAATAAGCGACTCTTCCTGCAAGTGTCTGAGTAATTTTTTCAGTTAGCAAAAAGTTATTAGACCCCGTCAAAATAAAGGTTCCTTTGCGGTTTTCTTCATCTAATCTTTGTTGCAACCAGGACAGCAATTCCGGCACTCTCTGTATTTCGTCCAAAATGGCTCCATCAGGATAAGTTGCTAAAAAACCTTTTGGATCTTCTAAAGCAAATTGTCTTTGCTCAGGGTTTTCTAAGGAGACATAAGGCTTTTCAGGAAAGCAGTATCTACTTAAGGTTGTTTTTCCACTTTGTCGAGGACCAATTATAGCTACCCCTTTAAATTGACGCGCTAAAGTCTTTACTTTATTTGTTGCACTTCTAAGTATCATTTTTGACTAATTTGGAATCAGATTCCAAATTAGTCAAAAAATACAATTTATTCATGCATTCCCTTAACTCTTAAATACTCTAGCACCAAAACAGGATAATCTGTTTGTATAATATTAGGTTGCTTGCTGAGTAACTCTTCTAAAGGCGCTTGATCTCCGGTGGTAAAGGCTTCGTCGATTTCCCATAAGGCATTAATAAAAACATTGACATTATTTTCTTTAGCTAGTGGAAGTAATTCATCATTGTAACTTTTACCAGTGTAATGCAAAACAAGTGGATCTAAGTTTTGGAGATAAAAATCAATGCGCTCACGATCTTCACAAAGTGGTAGGGTAATGATATTGGGTTCCAATGTCAATAATTGCTCATGAACTTCTTTCTTGGAATTGTAACACATGACCTGTTCTTCCATATCATATTTTTGAATCATAGCTACCAATTGTTCAAGGTCAGCATCTTTGATATCTAGGTCAAAAAAGATGCGTTTTCCACTAAATGTACTGAAGACTTCTTCCAAAGTAGGCATTTTTATATCCGTCTCTTTTTCATCCCGATACAAAAGATTGACCTCTTTTAATTCTTCCAGTGTCATTTCTGTCACTTTTCCACTGCCAGTAGTCGTGCGATCAATAGTCTCATCATGCATGATCACCAATACACCATCCTTTGAGGTTCTAATGTCGATTTCTACCAAATCTATCAACACTCTCATAGCCTGCCGGATAGCGGGAATTGAATTTTCAGGGTAATCTCTGTGGAAAGCTCGATGTGCACAAACCAGAATGTTTGAATCTCCAAGACTAGTCAGCCTTGAAAATAATGCGCCGGAACGATTGATTTGAACATCAGTTGTCACTTCTTCTGTAACTGCTTCCGTCTCTATTTTTGAGCTGTTCTGACAACTGAAGTTTAAAACCAAAATGAGTATTAGACAAAGGTACTTTTTTTGCATTGTTCACTAGTTTTTGATTGAATAATTAGCAGGTCATTCATTTCTTCTCAAAGCAAAGAAATTACTAGGAATATCAAAACTATATAGAGTTGATCCATTTAGTAGATTTTACTGGAATAAAATTAGAGTAGACTCATCACCTCACGGGGTGTGGTGATGAGTCTACTCTAATTTTATTTAACTATCTTTTTTTTTTGATA
>JBCBCD010001439.1:0-1597 GCA_038530915.1 Bacteroidota bacterium | reverse complement strand
TCTTAAAGCAGCGTCATTGAGTTGCAACTCAATGACGCTGCTTTAAGAGCAGATTTTGAACTTTTGACCAAAAACAGAACCTCTCAAACCATAAGTAGAACGAATCAAGTATTATCACCTGAAAATATCTTCATCGAAGAAGGTGCTAGCGTAGAATGTTCTATTTTAAATGCCTCTACCGGACCTATTTATATTGGAAAAAATGCTACTGTAATGGAGGGAAGTATGATTCGTGGTGGCTTGGCTCTTTGTGAGCATGCTATTGTGAAAATGGGGGCAAAAATTTATGGAGCAACTACAGTAGGACCTTGGTCAAAAATAGGAGGAGAAGTAAATAACTCGGTTATTCAGGCATACTCAAATAAGGGACATGAAGGCTTCTTGGGTAATTCTGTATTGGGCGAATGGTGCAATATTGGAGCAGATACCAACAACTCTAATCTAAAAAATAATTATCTTGAAGTGAAACTATGGAATTATCCGACAGGAAGGTTTGTAAAAACCGGGACTCAATTCTGCGGATTATTCATGGGTGACCATTCAAAATGTGGTATCAATACAATGTTTAATACCGGTACAGTAGTAGGAGTTGGTGCCAATATTTATGGAGCAGGTTATCCCAGAAACTTTATTCCTTCTTTCTCAAGAGGAGGAGCTGGTGGAATTACTACAAACAAAACCGAAAAGGCCTTTGAAACTGCGGAAGCTATGATGATGCGAAGAAATGTGAATTTTGATGTGAGCGAAAGGTTGATCCTGCTTCGAATTTTTGAAGATACCGTAAAATACAGGCCATGGGAAAAAAGTGATTAAACTATGAGAAAAGTTTGGTGGAAGCAATTGTTCAGCTACATTTGGCCCATTCAACTGGAAATTCTTTCCAGTGATTATCACGAACAATTGGAAGTCCTTCTAACCAACGGTCGGTACCAACTTTGTACAGAAAAAGCCATTTATTCATACGGCGATTTGTACAGCAACTTCAACCAGGCTTTCTCCAAACTGAACTTTTACAATTGGCATGGAAAAAAAGTTTTAATCCTCGGATTAGGCTTAGGAAGTATTCCCACTTTACTTGAAAAAGTCTACCAATTAGACTGTGAGTATACCATTATAGAAATAGACGATACGGTCATTTATCTCGCCAATAAATATACTTTACCATTCATTGAATCCTCATTTGAAATCATACAAGCTGATGCTTTTGCCTATGTATTGCAGACATCAGAGACCTTTGATCTAATCTGTATGGATATTTTTGTCGATGATGTCATTCCTTCTAAGTTTGAAGGCATTCCTTTTTTGGAGGCCCTGGAAGCTTTATGCAAAGCTGATGGAGTAGTACTTTACAATAGGCTCGGACTATTAGAGTCTGACAGAGAAAAAACCAATGCTTTTTTCGAACAATCATTCAAAAAGGTATTTGAAGAAGGACGCATTATCGACGTGGGACGCAATCTAATGTTAGTAAGCAAGTAAAGGATTTTTGTAATCTATCGGGGATGTTCTTTATGCATCTTATTACCCCATGATCTACACATAAGTCCAGTTGCTTTTAAACACATAAAGAAAGGCTCGTTCTTACCTGGTAAGAACG
>JBCBCD010001438.1:471-1598 GCA_038530915.1 Bacteroidota bacterium | reverse complement strand
GATTTAAAAGACGCTTTTTGGGGCATACAAAATTATTTAGAATAAAGTCTAATAACTAGTAAATAAAAAATGCCTGCAGAGCAGGCATTTTTAATTTAGTAATGGACAAAAAATAAGTATCCGATTTAGAGCTAGTTATTTTGACTTTTAGTAAGGCATTTTTTGAAGGAATAGCCTAGCTATTGCTGAGAAAAATAACGAAACTAAAAGTTGAAATGACAGATCCAAATCGATAAGTTATTCTTTGACCATTACTTAGTTCAATAAAAAAGGAGTGGATTGATCACCTCACGCCGTGAGGTGATCAGTCCACTCTTATTTCACAATAGTCGATTACATCCAAGACCTAGTAGATTTTAAACTTATTTACTTACCCCCATCCATTACTTTTAGAAAAAAGAATATGCATAAGGCTTTTTATTTGACCTTCTCTATTTGTTTTATTTTCCTATCAAACTTACAAGGCAGTAATAAAGACTCTATTGACCTTTTCTTGCAAAAACAGTTTCAAGCCGGAAAACTCAATGGGAATGTTCTTATTGTTAAAAATGGAACAACCGTTTATGAAAATTCTTTTGGGTTTACTGATGGCACAAGAAAGGAACCATTAAGTAAGCAGCATAAATTTATTATTGGGTCCATTTATAAAGAGTTTCCTGCAGTAACGATCTTGCAATTGGTTGAACTTGAACAGTTGAAGCTATCTGATAAATTGAATGAGCATTTGCTGGATCTTCCTTCCTGGGCCAACGAGATAACGATCACTCATTTCTTGCAATATTCCAGTGGACTACCAAAGGTCAATTGGAATAAATATTTTTCAAATAACATCATGTTGACTGAAGAGCTTCTTTATGAGGATATTCAGCAGATCGATTCTCTGGCCTTTACACCCGGCAGCGATTATTTATACTCCAATATGGGACCAATCCTTTTGACTAAAGTCGTAGAAAGTGTTACCGGAATTCCCTTTAAAGGTTATGTGCAAAAACACATTTTAGATCGATACGGATTGTTTGGAATCAAATTCAAGGAACAATATCCTTACAAATATCCTTCTTTAATGGCCATCCCATTTAATACAGATTCCCAAGCTGATTCCTATAATATTGCCGTACCAGGTTTGC
>JBCBCD010001438.1:0-461 GCA_038530915.1 Bacteroidota bacterium | reverse complement strand
GGTTTGCTTATTACTGCTTCAGCGGAAGGCCTACAAAAATGGTTTCAGCTGATGAGTGATTTCAGGATTATTTCTAAAGAATCTGTGTTTTTCCTATCTCAGAAAGCGATTGAGGGCAACAATATACAAGCTCCTTTAGGACGTTGTGATTGGGACGATGGAAAAATAGTTGAGCATTTTCATCATGGTTCTAGTGGCAATTACGAATGTGTTGCCCGAAGATTTGCTAAGGAAGATATTACCATAGTTATCCTGACCAATCAAAAACATGGAAATGTGACAGCTATATCAGAACGTTTGTATCAAATGGTAAAATAAGCTAGAATTGTATTCATTTAGCTTGATGTGATTTTCATGCTCTGCTTACTTTCTATTAGCTTGAGTATGAGCCTAAAAAGTTGTATTTTAATAAGTAAGTGATTGGACAAAAATAAATAGTGTTTTTGATCGATCAGATTTTT
>JBCBCD010001437.1:0-1601 GCA_038530915.1 Bacteroidota bacterium | reverse complement strand
ACAAAAGACAAATTTCACACCCAAATAACGCTACTACATGAACACAATTAACTTTTGTCTTTTGTGTCTTGTGTCTTGTGTTTTGTGCTAAAGCTTTTTAAAGCAACCGACAAAACCTAGCTGCTGATCAGATCCATAATGAACCTGATCAGGAGTTGATGCCAGCTAGAAAATCAAGTGATTGTATTGTTGAAAACTCTGTTGTAAAGTTGCAGGAAATGGCACAACGAGCTTGTTCCTCTTAGAACAATCGTTGTTGCTAGATGAAAAATGTTGTTGCTAGATGAACGTGTCTTGTTGTTAGATGGACGTTTCTTTTTTTTGTCTGGTTGCTGTTGGCGTTTCACCAAACTCCTGATTGTAACTGGAAGAGAAATAGGAATGGTTGGAAAAACCTACTTCATAGAAAACTGATTTAACTGCTAAATCAGTAGTCAGAAGCAGCTGCCTGGCTTTTTGCAAGCGCAAAGATCGGATGTAAACAGAAAGAGAACGCCCGGTTAAAGCTTTTACTTTACGCCTTAATTGCACCCTACTAATCAGGAGCTCCTCACAAAGATCCTCGACCTCAAAATCAGGATCATCCATGTGTTTTTCAAAGACTGCCTTTAGGTTGGTAATAAAGCTGTCTTCTTTTGTTGTAGCAACCGTTTTTTCTTCTGTAGCGGGAACTTGACTGTAAATATCTTTATACCGCTGATGCAAATTTTGGCGAATGGCGAGCAAATTTTTCATTCTTATCTCTAATTCCTCCTGACTGAATGGCTTTGATAAGTAATCTTCAGCTCCATACTTTAGTCCTTTAATTTTTGAAGCATAATCAGATTTTGCAGTAAGCATAATAATTGGAATGTGACTGGTACGGATGTCATCTTTGAGGCGTTCTACCAGTTCAAAGCCATCTACTTCGGGCATCATTACGTCACTGATGATGATATCCGGTACGACCTCCAAAGCCTTTTCTATGCCAATTTTTCCATTAGGAGCAAGCTCCAATAGGTATTTTCCTTCCAGGCTGGTTTGCAGGTAAATGGTAACATCAGGATTGTCTTCTACGATTAGTGCAATGGGCAAACCATCTTGATGATACTCTCCATTATCAATGCTTGCTGCGTGCGCTAATCCTGCTAATCGCACCTCTCCTATATCTTTACTTTTATAGACTTCAGCTACTTGAGTGATTGGCAAATAGACATAGAAAGTAGTTCCTTGCCCTACTTTACTGCTGACCTTTATTTCTCCACCCAATAAGCTGATTAATTCTTTTGTTAAAGCGAGTCCAATGCCTGTTCCTGCACTGCCTTTATTATTGCTGTCACTTCTTGAAGCTTGATAATAGCGATCAAAAATATAAGGGAGTTGATCTTTGGGAATACCTGCACCTGTATCTTTAATGGCTAATATAAAGCTTTCATCTACATTCAGGTCAGCTACTATGCCCGTGGACACACTGAAAGTAATTTTGCCTTTTTCCGGCGTATATTTGATGGCATTTGAAAGCAGGTTAGAAACAATGCGCCAAATTTTTTCCTGATCATAATCCATATTCAAGCTTACGCTTACAATAAAGAGCAAGACTTAGAATTTATTTCTACAGTAAG
>JBCBCD010001436.1:0-1602 GCA_038530915.1 Bacteroidota bacterium | reverse complement strand
AAAGATACTGAAGTCAATAATATTGGAGTAGACTGATCACCTCACGCCGTGAGGTGATCAGTCTACTCCAATATTATTAGTTTGTTCTAAGAATATTATAATAAACTCAGCTTACTAACAAGAGTGTTGTTGAAAACCTTGTTAGTCGATTATCAATCGTTGAACTGAATCATGGCAAAGAAGAAAAGTATTACAAAACCCAAGTCAAGTCCGAAACCCAAGAGTCAGATCAAATCACTTCCTGATTGGCTGACGAATACTCGTATGCATTTGATTGTTTTGTTTTTGTTGAGCTTTTTACTGTATGCAAATACTTTTGGACATGATTATGCACAAGATGATGCGATCGTAATTACAGAAAATATGTTTACAAAGGAAGGACTAAACGGAATATCAGGTATATTTTCGAAAGACACTTTCTTTGGATTTTTCAAAGTAGAGGGAAAAGACAAGCTGGTTTCAGGAGGTCGCTATCGCCCTTTTACGCTTCTGCTTTTTGCCATCGAATATCAATTTTTTGGAGAGAATCCGATGATTGGTCATGTGATGAATGCCTTGTATTATGGCTTAACTGTATTGGTATTGTATTTGGTATTGCTCTATTTATTCAACCATCAATTGCCGGCTAATCGCAATCAGGCTTATGTGGTTGCTTTATTAAGTAGTCTTTTGTTTGCTACGCATCCAATACACACTGAAGCAGTTGCCAATATAAAAGGACGGGATGAGATTTTTGCTCTATTAGGTAGTTTATCGGCCTTATTGTTGTGTCTAAAGGCTTACAGGGAGAAAAAAGGAGTATTGTGGTTGATTGGAGCAGGAGTTTGCCTTTTAATCGGACTCTTATCAAAAGAGAATACCATTACTTTCTTGGCGGTTATCCCCTTTGCCTTTTATTTCTTTACAAAAGCAAGTATTAAAAAGATATTGATAAGCATGCTTCCAATTATTGGAGCTACGGTTCTTTTCATGATTATAAGGACTAGCATATTGGGCCTGGACTTTGGTGCACCTTCCAGAGAGTTGATGAATAATCCGTTTCTTAAGTTGGTCAATGGAACGTATGTTGATTTTACCGCAGGAGAAAAGTTGGCCACTATCTTTTTTACATTAGGTAAATACTTACTCTTATTATTTTTCCCTCACCCTCTTTCTCACGATTATTATCCTCGCCAGATAGATGTCATGACTTTTGGAAATGGGATGGTAATATTGAGTCTTTTGGTATATATTGCTTTGGGGGTTTATGCACTTTTAGGGATAAAAAAGAAAGATCCTATCTCATTTGCCATCATATATTTTCTGGCAACACTGTCGATTGTGTCTAATATTGTCTTTCCGGTAGGGACCAATATGTCAGAAAGGTTCTTATTTATGCCTTCTGTTGGCTTTTGTATGGCAATAGGAGTGCTGGCTTTTCGTTTGTGTAATAAGGGAACTTCTTTTCAGTTGTTGCCCGTTTATCTTATCGTAGCCATCTCACTATTTTTCAGTGTAAAAACCATCACCAGGAATTTCATCTGGAAAAACAATTACACTTTATTTACAAATGATGTGAAAACTTCATCGGAATCTGCTAAATTGAGAAACGCAGTAGGTGGT
>JBCBCD010001435.1:0-1603 GCA_038530915.1 Bacteroidota bacterium | reverse complement strand
CCACCTCATATAACTTCGTTTTTGCATTAAAAGGGCACAAATCGAGTGATCATTACCCATTAAATGTTTTCTCATTAAAATAAAATAAAGCTATTCATACTAAAAATATAGCATTCAAAGGAAATTAACATTTCATTATCTATGAATACAAATATTGAATAGATTAAAGCACACTACAAAGGAATTCCAATGTCTGTATGGTAAAAGTATGAATAACTATTTTGGGATTAAGAAATTATGATGAACTTATGACGGTTCAGCATGAATACGGGAAGTAATTTGTCGTTTGTTCAACGAATAGAGTAGCGCATTATTGTTGCAATACCCTGCAGGCAAAGGTAAAAAATCTTTCCCTACAGGGAGCTATCTTATCTTATTTAAAAGCATTTAATCCTGTAACATCCATTCCTGTTATCAAAAGATGGATGTCATGAGTGCCTTCATAAGTCAAAACGGTTTCCAGGTTCATCATATGTCGCATTACCGGATATTCATTGGTAATACCCATACCACCGTGAATTTGACGGGCTTCTCTGGCTATTTCTAGCGCCATATTCACATTATTTCTTTTAGCCATGGAAATTTGTGCAGGTGTTGCCTTACCTTTATTGGCTAATGAACCTAATCGCCATGCTAACAATTGAGCTTTTGTAATTTCTGTAATCATCTCAGCCAATTTTTTCTGTGTCAATTGAAACTGACCGATTGGCTTTCCAAATTGCTCTCTTTCTAAAGAATACCTAAGTGCTGAATCGTAACAATCCATAGCAGCACCGATGGCTCCCCATGCGATCCCATACCTGGCTTTAGATAAGCACGATAATGGACCTTTTAATCCTTTAATTTCTGGAAGAATATTTGATTTTGGTACTCTAACATCCTCAAATACCAATTCTCCTGTTATAGATGCTCTTAAAGACCATTTTCCTTTTATTTCAGGCGCACTAAATCCCTTCATGCCTTTTTCAACAATAACACCTCTGATCTTCCCTTCATCATCTTTGGCCCAAACAACAGCAAGGTCGGCAACAGGAGAATTAGTAATCCACATTTTTGCTCCATTCAAAATGTAAGAATCACCATCGTCTTTGATGCGTGTAACCATACCTCCGGGATTAGAACCATGATCAGGTTCTGTAAGTCCAAAGCAACCTATGAATTCTCCTGAACCCAATTTGGGTAGATACTTTCTTTTTTGCTCTTCTGATCCAAATTTAAAAATTGGATACATCACCAACGAGCCTTGTACAGAAGCCATAGAGCGTATACCCGAATCTCCTCTTTCCAATTCTTGCATAATAATGCCATATGCCATCTCATCCATTCCTCCTCCCCCATATTCAACAGGTAAGCTTGGACCATAAGCACCGATTTCAGCTAACCCTTTGTAGAGATGATTTGGACATTCAGCTTTTTCTGCATAGGCTTCTATAATTGGACTAACTTCTTGTTTTACCCATTGTCTTACAGCATCCCTGGCCAATAGATGATCTTCGCTCAACAGTTCATCAATTTGATAATAATCATGTCCCTGAAACCTATCTTCTTGGTTGCTTCTGTAAGCATCTAAACCTACATCTGCTTTACCGTTGGTTGTTATCAT
>JBCBCD010001434.1:0-1604 GCA_038530915.1 Bacteroidota bacterium | reverse complement strand
ATTCAGAATAAATTAGCAATTTAAGCTGTTTTAAGGTGACTTCTCTTTATAAAGTGACAACTTGATTGGATGTAAAACGAAAATCTCTATGGCTTTTGTGTTTCTTCATTGGAAAATCTTATTTCCTTGAATAAATACTAAAGGCTTTTTAGAGATTTTCGTTTTACATCCAATCAAGTGGTCACTTTATAAAGAGAAGTCCCCTTAAAACCGCTTAAAATGCTAATTTCTTCTGAATGAGATAAATAATGCTCGAATATTCTCCTGTGAACATAGCATGCACATTAGAGTAGAAGCCTTTAAGAAATGCGGCTGGCATTCGGAGAAAGTTGCCCCTATATTTTTCAGATAACAATGAAACATAAAAGGCATCGTACCGCATCGGTATTTCCTTTATGACTTGGCAATGCTGTTTTTCAAAAATGGTTTGAATACTCGTTCGTGAAAAATGCCATAAGTGCCGAGGCACATCATATCCTGCCCAATGATTTTTATAATGTTGGGCATCCCAGCTTTTATAATTCGGAACGGCGATAACCAACAGGCCATCATCTTCCAATAGCGACAAAAGCGATTCGATGTCACTGATTAAATTGGGTAAATGTTCGAGCACATGCCATAAGGTGATAACATTGAACGACCTATCCTTAATTTGCTCCAAGGAATTGAAGACCGTAAGTCCTTTTTGCCTCGCTTTTTCACTAGCTAGAGCATTCGGCTCCAAGGCAATAGAGTCAAAGCCAGATTGCTGGGCAAACTTCACAAAATCACCTGTCCCAGCACCAAAATCCAAGAGTCTTTTTTGTTTACTTCTCTGATTATCAATTACTTGTGTCTTATTTCGAAGATTTCTTCGTTTTATACTAGCATATAATACCTCTAAGAAATTTCGTTTGGCGTCAGTGTGCGAAATATAATCGTCACTAGCGTAGTATTTGTCCAAGTTTTTGGGGGCGGGTTCGGTCATCCATAAATCTCGTTCCTTTTCATAACGCAATTCAAAGGTTTCTCCTGTAACCGAAAAATCCTTAACTATTAAGTTTGTTTTAGATGCACTCATTGCTTTTAAGGATAGACCTATATCGTTAAGCAGACAAAAATAGATATCCTTGAGCTTCAAAAAAAACAAATCCGTTTATACCAATTCTAGTCCTTAAACCAAAAAACTAGATTTGAAATCAGAAATTGTTTCACGTGGAACAGCACATTTTATCTGCCTAGGTGTACTAAAAGAACGCTTACATCCGAAGGAGATACACCACTAATCCTAGAGGCCTGTGCAATAGTAACTGGCTGAATGTCCTGTAGCTTTTCCCTAGCCTCATAAGAAAGTGACTTGAGTTGGGTATAATCGAATCCGTTGGGAATGCGAACATTCTCTAATCTGGTAAGCTTGTCTGCATTGGCTTTCTCTTTCTCGATATAGCCTGAATACTTGACTTGTATTTCGGTTTGCTCCAAAACCTCCTCCGACATCTCGTGCTCATTTACAAAATTCGCGACAGCATCCAGCGACAACATATGCTCCATTGTAACTTTTGGACGAGCAAATACTTTAAAGAGATTGTCCTACTGTTTCACCGTGGAGGAATTAACCGAATCCA
>JBCBCD010001433.1:0-1607 GCA_038530915.1 Bacteroidota bacterium | reverse complement strand
CTTTGCATTGCAATTGCAATAAACAACTAGTGTCCCTGCTGAGACAAGTCAGGGAGCAACTATTGCTATATTTTAGATGTTGCAACATTGAAATAAAAAATAACAGAATGAGCAAGAAAATGTCTTTTAAAGAATTAATAAATGATGAAAAGCCTGTATTAATTGACTTCTCCGCAGAGTGGTGTGGACCATGCAAAGCTATGGCGCCCATCCTTAAAGAAGTAGCCGGAGATATTGGAGAAAAGGCAAGAATCATAAAAATTGATGTAGATCGCAATCCTGAGTTAGCACAAAAAATGCAGATCCGTGGTGTACCTACATTTGCATTGTTCCAAAATGGTGAACTTAAATGGAGACAATCAGGAATGCAATCGGCAATTCAATTAAAATCAATTATTGATCAATATGCTGAGGCTTAATTGATCACTTTTCCCTTACTACGAAAATCGAATAAACATGGATCTATTGAGCACACCAATAGGCTTTGCTGACTTTATATCGCAGCCCTGGCATTGGTCTATATCGGGTGTAATGATCGCTTTAATCGTTTTTTTAATGACTTGGATGGGTAGAAAATTTGGTATCTCTACTACATTCGAGACAGTCTGCTCTGCCCTAGGCGCTTCAAGATTTACAGACTTTTTTAAGCGTGATTTGAAAAATGATGTTTGGCGCGTCATGTTTGTTTTGGGGGCCATTATTGGCGGATTTATCTCTGTCACTTTTTTGGCATCTCCCGAAACGGTAGATATATCAATTGAAACCAGAAATTACTTAGCGTCAGTAGGTGTAAGTTATCCTGAAGCAGACCATACAGGAAGAGGATATGTAAATACAGATTTACTCAATTTCAATAGCGTAAAAGGTGTTTTGCTCGCATTAGGCGGTGGATTCTTAATAGGGTTTGGAACGCGCTATGCCAGAGGATGTACATCTGGCCACGCTATTACTGGTTTGTCACACCTTCAAAAAGAATCTCTAATAACAGTAATTGGATTTTTTATTGGCGGGTTGGTTATGACTCATCTTATTCTTCCATTTCTATTTTAAATGCTAAAAGGATTATCACTGATGAAAAATATACCATTTCTATTCGTAGGAATTCTCTTTGGAATTGTAATGACTAAATCGGAGGCTATTTCCTGGTTTCGCATCAATGAAATGTTCAGGTTTGAAAGCTTCCACATGTACGGCATCATAGGGACTGCCGTAGTAGTAAGTGCCATTATTCTAGCACTTATGAAAAGATTTAAAATGAAAACCATTCAGGGTGAATTGATTAAAACACCCGGCATGAATTTCAAACTGAGCAGGCACCTAATCGCAGGTAGTATTTTTGGCTTAGGTTGGGCGATAACGGGTTGTTGTCCAGGTCCCATCTTTGTTTTACTGGGACAAGGTTATGGGATTATTCTACTTGTAATTTTAGGCGCACTACTAGGTACTTTTACCTATGGAATGGTCAGAGAGCGTTTGCCACATTAAGATAAATTTACTTAAACATTAGAGCTCCGCTCTAATGTTTAATAATAAAGAATTATATCGGGTGATTATTAGATAAAGGATAGCTGAAATCAGTTATCCTTTAGTTTTTTTAAAAACTAAAG
>JBCBCD010001432.1:0-1614 GCA_038530915.1 Bacteroidota bacterium | reverse complement strand
CTACTCGAACAATACACGCGTGCACTCTTCCAAAGAGGTACCGAAATGGCTGCTGAACGTGGGCTTATATTGGTGGATACAAAATACGAATTCGGGAAAAAAGATGGTCAGATTTACCTTATCGATGAGATTCATACGCCGGATAGTTCTCGCTATTTCTATCAAGAAGGCTACCAAGAAAGGCTGGAAAAAGGAGAACGCCAAAAACAACTTTCCAAAGAATTTGTGCGCGAATGGTTGATGGCCCACGGTTTCCAGGGCTTAGAAGGTCAACTCATGCCTATAATGCCCGATGCTTTCGTTTGGGAAATCTCAGAACGCTATATTGAGCTTTATGAAACCATTACGGGTAAAGCTTTTGAAAAAGCGGATACGAGTGATGTGCAAGAAAGGATAAAGAGGAATATATTAGCGAAACTTGGGTAGTAAATTATCCATCTAGATTTACCGATTCATAAAAAAGAGCTTTTGTCGATTCTAACTCATCCTTAAAGTGAGGTTTTTTAACGCTTCTTACTGTTGTAATATCTATGGGTCTATTCAACAAATCTTCAAGTGAAAAAAGGAGATCAAAGTACCTATTTGTGTAGGTTTCTAAGCTGATATTTTCTTCATCAAACTCAACTAAAACATCAATGTCACTATCCTGATTAAATCTGTTTGAATCCAATACCGATCCAAAGAAATAAAAGGACTTCACATGATTTCTATCACATATAGTCGTTATTTCATTTCGATACTTTTCAATTAATGTGTTTGGTATTCTACCCATGGTTTTTTCCAAAAAGCAAAAAGTGAATTAAATTTTAGCCTATTTTAAATTTAATGGAAATAGGTTAAAAAGACAACATTATTTTAGCTCCTTTAATTGAGGAACATTATAGAACAAGAAAATCGATTTTGTAGAAATCTGTGAGCAATAAGAATATCTTCAACAATGCTAACTCTAAGTAAAAAAATAAGTATAAATACTTAGTTTTATTTAATTTTACGTAGGTTTGTAAAAAGCAAGTTTACATAAATGAGGTATACGACATATAAATCAACTTGTTCTTATTGCGGAGTGGGTTGTGGTTTATTGATAAAAAAGGACCAAAGAGGCAGGCTCAAGGTAGAAGGTGATCCAGATCATCCGGTCAATCGTGGGATGTTATGCTCCAAGGGGATGAACTTGCATTATACCGTTCAAAATAAAAGTGATCGGCTCTTATACCCAGAAATGCGGTGGAGCCGGAATCATCCACTAGAGCAAGTTGAATGGGATACGGCCTTAGATCGAGCAGCCGCGGTTTTTAAAACCATGATTCGAAAATACGGCCCAGATGCTGTTGGTTTCTACGTCTCTGGACAGTGTTTAACTGAGGAATATTACCTGGTTAATAAATTGTGCAAAGGATTCTTAGGCACCAATAACATTGATACCAACTCGCGCTTATGTATGAGTTCTGCGGTCACGGGGTATATGAAGACCTTTGGAGAGGATAGCGTCCCCATCAGTTATGATGACATTGAATTGGCGGATACCTTTATGATTACGGGGGCCAATCCAGCGTGGTGCCACCCGATTCTATTTCGGAGGTTGGAAAAACATAAAGAAGAAAATCCCAAGACGAA
>JBCBCD010001431.1:0-1615 GCA_038530915.1 Bacteroidota bacterium | reverse complement strand
ATACTTATTCTCTTTATCTCTTCTCAATATTCTCGCATAAGTTCTTTCTGCCTTCGTATAATCGCGAAGCATATAATGTAACTCTGCAATAACGGGTAAAAATTCAGCATCACGACTTTCGTCATATGCTTTTTCGTACCACTCTAAACAGTTGTAGTAGTTTTGTAATTCGTACTGTTCTTTTGCTGTTTCTACCATCGCCTCATAAGAAGATTCTCTTAGAGGTTGCGCCTGAAGCAATTGTATAGAAAAGATGGTAGCTAATATTAAAAGTAGACCTTGTCTCATAATTGCTTAATTTAAAAGTTTCTCGTATATAAAGAAACGTAGAAATTACTGGATGCTTGCTTAATAAATTGTTAAGAATATGTCTAAAATTCAGGACACAATAATGCTGGCTTCACATTCGGCTTTTTGTACAATTTAATAACGTAATAAGCCGCTAATTCAAACCCACCCAAAGTATTACTCGCTTGGTTCAAAGATGAGATATTGAAATCATAAGCCAAGCCAACCCTTAAATCATCGTATTGTGCACCTGCCATTAAAGCAAAAGCATCGCCAAGTCTAAAACTTGGTCCAGCTAATAACTCAATATTTTCTTTGATCTGATAGCCTGCTAATGCCTGTGCAGCAATCTCGTTGGTACCTTTTTGTGTTTGAAATAAAACAGAAGGTGTTAGACTTACTTTTTCAGTAAGCATGGTTCTATAACGTCCGTTTACTGTAATGCGCATGGGACGGCCATCATCATTGTTATTGGATCCACCACCAGCTGCGCCCAAAAAGTTAAGCTCTGGTTGATTGACATTGCCCACTGCGACTCCTATATCTGCTTCTTGACCGTCTTCTAATTTCATACGTAGAAGAAGTCCTGCATTAATAGTAAGAGAAGAAGGTTCTCTACTAATGGCTTGTTCAGGTTGAAAAGCACTGCCTGGTGTAGCCACCCCACGGTTGAAGCCACCAATGGTTCCATCCGGATCACGATAATTCGGATCATATTCACTACCAAAATCCAAGCTCAAATCATCAAGGCGTCTGCTCATTGATCCCCCCTGAATACCCAGTGTCAAGACATTCTTTCTGGCTTTATCTAAAGCTAAATGATAAGAAGCAGTCAAAAAGTTGGCAGAAGTCCTTAACCTGGAAGAACCCGCTTGATCATTAATGGTTACCATTCCAACACCAACCCAATCTTCTTTTCTAAAACCACGTATGATTGGTGCATCTACAAAAAAGGTGGTAGTTGTAAATTGATTTCGCAAAAAACTAGCCCACTGATCTCTGTAAATTCCTCCAATTCTGGCAGTTCCTTTATAAGCTCCCGCATAGGCTGGGTTAAGCGATAAGGGCGACATATCAAACATGGTAAAATGGATGTCTTGTGCCTTTATGCCTCCAAAACTCAACATCATCAAAAAACAAAACAGTAGCAATCTATTCATACGTGTAACCTTGATTATTGGTAAGTCGAATAACAGTATGGAAATTCCCATCGCCGAAATATAACTTTTTTCCAAAAAAGATTTTAACGCCTCGACATTTAATAGCTGTTAAATGGAAGCTAAACAACAGATTTTCCGGAAAGAGTGTATTTTATTAGTTGGTTGTA
>JBCBCD010001430.1:0-1617 GCA_038530915.1 Bacteroidota bacterium | reverse complement strand
TGGAGATAATGGAGGTTCTTAACGTTACAAAATGAGTAAATTCTAAGACATAAAATTACCCGCTTATATGAGTGTTGTTACAATGCTACTTGTGCTACAATATGCTATGAGTGGAATTACATGGAATCTTAATAAGTCAATTGGTTGGGGATGGAACTTAAAAGACTATTATGGCTTGGGATTGATTGTACTTGTTTTAGTATTAACCTCTCTTACCTTATTTTTAATTTTGAGAAATGGGTTTAGTATCAATACTGTCATTTGCTTGCTGAGTAATTTAGTATCTGTTTTTGTTATTATAAAAATAGCCTATATGTTTGTTAACTAATGAATCCGTTTACTTAATCAAACAAGAAGTTACTTTCTGCTCGTAACAAAAAATGAATTCCAATAAACTATTGCTAATAGTCTATTGGAAGTTCCTGGTGAGCAATAGTATAGACTCCATAACTTGTGATAATTTGGTCTAGGGAGATTCATACTTGCAACCACTTAATTGTTGTTTTCGTCTTTAAGATGGCCTACTTTCAAAAAAGGAGAGTCTGGATTTGCTCAAAGATCCGATCGAAGTATCAAAAGCAACTAAGACACGCTAGCAAAAACGCAAAGAATACAATGAAAAAACTATTTATCATTCTAGCCATTTCTTTTTTATCACTTCAAAGTGTGGCACAGAAAGAGATCCTTTCAGATCCTGAAGCTTATTTTTCAGCATTAATTGTCAACGATATTGAGCACTCCATAACTTGGTATACCAATAATATTGGATTTGAAGTATTAAATAATAATGAATATCCAGATGCAGGATTAAAACAAGCTAATTTAAAGCGTGGAAATATCTTGATTGAACTGATTGAATTAAATTCAGCTATTTCTGCCAAAGAAGTTATTCCAGATTATAACAATAAAACAAGGGTGCAGGGAATCTTTAAAATTGGGTTCTTAATTTCTGACTTTGATCGGTGGATTGACTATTTAAAAAAGCAAAAAGTTGAATTTCACGGAAGAGTGGTTAATCAACCTGAATCTGATAAAAGGATGGTTATCATAAAAGATCCTGATGGTAATCGAATTCAATTTTTTGAAAAATAGACCATCGCTAAACAATAACTACTAAGTAAGCTCTTATTCTCGCCTTCTTTTAAAAATCTGTGATGGTTTAGTTTGTTGTATCCCTTCCTGCTTAAGGGCTAAGCCACCTAACTACTCATAGCCAAAATCTTCTCCTGGAACAGCTTTTCCCTTACTATTTATTTCACAAATAGGATTTTCTCAAAATTTACTTTTGCGCCAGTCGTGGTAAAAAATGTCGCTTAACTAAGGCTTGGCTCCATTTTTTCACTACTAAAAACATTATTCAGACAAACCCAACTATAGAACTAGACAATACTTCTATGTATAAGTTGCTATTATTGGCTGAATCAAATACGGGCTAACTGCTTAAAAAATGAAGAATTTTCAGCTAAATTTATGGTAGAGGGGCAAGAAAGCGGTTTCAAAACTCCGCACTTGCTATAGCTAAGGCGATTGCACTAAATGAAAAAACACAACATAAAGCAAATTGTACAGGTTCACTCGCTAATGAAGTATATTCATATAGTTGACTTATCTGTTCAA
>JBCBCD010001429.1:0-1621 GCA_038530915.1 Bacteroidota bacterium | reverse complement strand
AGAAGAAGTTTTTTTCACTGTAAAACCTAATAATAAGTTATTGAGACAGTACATAGCTTATTATTATTTTCATAAATGTGAAGTTCCTTCTGTTTCAAAAAAATTCATCTATTATCCCAACACTAAAAATGCGCTTACTATTTATCGAGCTTCCAGCGTAGAATTTGGGAAACTTCAATCAAATGCCATTCCTGATTCCAACTGTCCTTTCTTTTTTAGCTTTGGAGGTGTCGAAAGCTTTGCAAGATATGCAGCTATGCAGTCTCCATTTAATAAAATTGGCATCGTTTTTCACCCCTTAGGCATCAATCATTTTCTTTCTATAGATCTTGTCGAAGTTTTACCTAAAAAGGATAGCCGACAATTCGATTATTTCAAATCAACTATGTGTAAAGTATTGCCCACTATTTATGAGATGGGACGAGTGGATTCAAAAGTCAGTTTATTAGATGAATATTTTTTGACCCAATACCATCCATTTAATGAAAATCGTCTTATTAAGGCCATTCAAATTTTACTGGAGGGAGAGGAAAAAATAAGTGTTACAAAACTTGCACAACGCATACCTGTTAGTAGAAGAACCTTACTTAGACTGTTTCAAAAGCACCTAGGATGTAGTGTAAAGCATTTCATGGATGTTGTTCAATTTAGAAAAGCAGTAGTAGAATACGAACAAAAAAGGCCTCATTTGACAAGTTTAGCTCATGGTTTAGGATACTACGATCAATCAGAGTTTATCCATCATTTCAAAAAAATTACGGGTTTCAACCCAAAGAAATTCTTTAAACATATTTCACATATGGGTGAAGAGGATACTTTTTGGACTTTCTTGTAGGTCTTCATTCTGTCTCATTTCACCAATTTTCTTTTCCTGTAAAATTCGACCTTGGTCGCAAAGAATTACTTCATTTCAAATCACCTAACAATGAAAAGAATCATCATCCTCATTTTGGTATTTTATTATGCCACAAATCTTTATGCTCAAGAAGGTCAGGCATTAACTTATTTCTATTCAACTTATCTCAATGAAAAAGTGCCCTATCAAGTATACTTTCCCCAAATGGTCAAAAAACAAGTAAAGACAATAGATCTATTGGTTGTTCTTGACGGTAGTGAATATGCGGGCATTGCTCAAAACACTATGGAACTATACATCTTTGGTAAAAAAATGAAGCCCAACATTATTCTTTCCTTACCTAGTACTTCTAAAAGTAGATGGAGTTATTTTACGCCTACTAAAGCCAAAGCAGATAATGATGGTGGCCAAGATACACTCTATCAGCATACTGGCAATTTTAGTCTCTTCGCCGATTTTTTGGCAAAAGAATTGATCCCTCATCTTGAGTCTCAATACCAAGTAAAGATCCAGAAAAAAAACATTTTTGGGCATTCTATGGGCGGACTGGGTGTTTTGAGTTTTTTAGTGTTAAGACCTGAAATATTTGATAACTACATTTCTGCCAGTCCCAGTACGATGTATGACCAACATTATATTTTCAAAACCATAGAAAAAAAGGGAAAACTGGATTTCAACAAACTTTTCCTAACCGCTGCCTTAAATGATTCAAATGGCTACAAAGAAAATGTAGATTGGTTGGATAGTTACCTTGAAAAACATAGC
>JBCBCD010001428.1:0-1623 GCA_038530915.1 Bacteroidota bacterium | reverse complement strand
TGATCCGGCCTGCTGAAAGCTCTCTAGAAAAGTTTCCAGCAATTCTTTTTCCTCTATTGTACAAGTCCCTTTCTCAAACTTTTCGAGCAGTTTATGAAATTCTTCTTGAGTCACTCTTTAGTATTACTTCTGGTTATTAATTATAAAATCACCCTTATGTACCACGATAAGAGGGAGAGTACTATCGGAAAAGCATTTTTTTATAAAAAAAAGATAAACATCACATCAATATGCTCCCGCAGATGTGCTAAAGCTTTGGAAATCTGATTTTTAACGGTTTGAACAGAAATCCCCAATTGTTCTGCTATTTCTTGATTAGAAAGGTATTCATACCTGCTGAGGACGAAAATCTGGCGACAGCGTTTGGGCAATTGATTGATGAGTTTCTTGATTTGTCCTGCAGTTTCTGTTGCATTCAGCTGATCTTCTATTGAATTGTAACTACCAATTTGTTGGATTCGATCCAAGTGTTTTTGAGCAGTTTTGCCATTTCGCATAGATTTGAATATCTGAAACTTAACCGATTGAAAGAGGTAAGCTGACAAATTTTTGATAGCAGATTTATCTTTTTTTTGCCACAAGTCAACAAACACATCTTGGATGAGATCTTCGCAGACTGCAGGATCTCCTAAGATGTTGTAGGAATATTGATACAATCTAAACCAATAGCGATCGAAAAGCACTCTAAAAGCTTTCTCTTCTCGCTCTGACTTGACCAACAATTCGCTATCTGTAAGATTTTTCAACTCCATTTGTGCTCCCAAAATCATGCAATGATCAACATAGATAGGCGATTTTGGAAAGATTGGAGGCTTTTGATGGATTAAATTATTGTAAAATGTGAGATGAGTGTTCTAGAATGTTTCATTACCAATCATCTTCCAAGTTCTTACTTCAAGCCCATTACTTCGTTTTTGAGTTTCATTTCCGCCATAATATACTAATCCCAATTTTTGGTCGGATAGTCGATTCCATTTTATTAAGTTCTTGAAAAAAGAGGGCTGGATTGTTTGCCCAGCTTTGATCTCAATTGGAAACATATTAGCTCCTTGGTCAAGCACAATATCAATTTCTGTCCCACTTTGATCTCGCCAAAAATAAAGATTAGATGGAATTCCTGCATTGAATCTATTTTTTAATAACTCAGTGATAATAAAGTTTTCAAAAAGAGCTCCTCGGAAAGGATGATTAATTAATGTTTCTGATGATCGGATTCTTAATAAACTGCAGACCAAACCTGTATCATAAAAATACAATTTTGGACTTTTGATTATCCGTTTATTGAAATTTTTGAAATAAGGCGGTAGTAAATAAATGATATAGCTTGCTTGTAAAATACCTAGCCAAGATTTAATGGTTTTTGAGTCTACTCCTACTTCATTACTAAGGTTGGAATAATTTACTAGTTGACCTACCCTACCCGCACAAAGTGAAAGCATTTTCTCAAAAGCAGGTAAGTTGTCCAAGTTTTTAATCTGTCGGACATCTCTTTCAATATAAGTACGAATATAGGCCGGAAACCAATCCATTGGACTGATTCCATCAGCTCGAATGGGTGGATATCCACCCAAAAACAATTGATCGTTTAAGCTTAATCTATCATTTTCTATTAACTCAGCTTGT
>JBCBCD010001427.1:0-1624 GCA_038530915.1 Bacteroidota bacterium | reverse complement strand
AGCAAATGACATAGTTGAACTGGTTATAGAATTCAATAAACAAGATTGTGTTACCAAAGAGGCTATAAGTTTTCAAAAAGAGTCTTTGGATATAGGTTTTTATGATGAGGAAAATAAGTTGATACGAATAGAACAAATTGAAGTAAGCATGGATAAAAGAAAATACAAGCTAAGCATTGATTCAAGGGTAAAAAAGATAAGCATTGACCCACAAATGAAATTACTTGATCTGTCACTCGATGACAATACCTTGGTTTTGTAATAATCATTTAGAACACAAAATAGTCGCATTTGATAACAAAATATGGCACAATCATTTCAAGCTCACAACCTTTTCTATGCTAAAGTGCATCTTTGAGGTGTCACTCAATGATATATTATGAAGGCTTTACCGTTTTTTATTCTTCTACTTTGTACTGTGAATTGTTTTGCCCAGGGGCAAAGACCTGATTTAGAATATAGCATCAAACTTGAAAATCCCAGATATAAAGGTCCACCCAAAGTCATGATAGGAATAGATGGAGGACACAACAATGTCCACCAATTGGATGGTGGCTTTGCACCCTTTGCCAAACTAATGAAATTAGATGGATACGATTTGAAAGCTGTAAACATCATTAGCAAAGAACAATTGGATTCTTTAGATATCATGGTGATCGTCAATGCCATACATGAATCTAATGTTGGAAACTGGCAGCGGCCAATCGCTAACGCTTTTCCTAAGGAAGAAATCGAGTTATTGGAAAACTGGGTACAAAATGGAGGTAGCCTGCTCGTCATTGCCGATCACATGCCTTGTGCAGGCGCTACTCATGAATTGGCAAAAGCCTTTGGGTTTGGTTATAAAGATGGGTTTGTGTTGAGTAAAAAGCAGAAATGGCCTCCCGAAACATATACCAAAAAAAGTGGCGATTTATTCGACACTGAAGTGACCAAGGGTATAGAGTCCATAACGAGTTTTACAGGTTCAGCTTTGGTCGTTCCTCAGGATGCTACTCCCATTGCCAGATTTCCAAAAACTCATAAATTACTGATTCCAGAAGTAGCTTGGCAGTTTGATAAAAACACTGAAAAGTTAGATACGGAAGGTCTGTTTATGGGGGCTTTAAAAAAACATGGCCAAGGCAAAGTTGCCTTCTTTACAGAAGCAGCTATGTTTACCGCTCAGATCGTCCAAAAGCGTCTAAAAGTAGGGTTTAATGCTCCTGAGGCACCTAATAATATTCCATTTATTCTAAATGTAATGCATTGGTTAGATGATAATGAAATGTAAATAAGATGTGAATGTACTTTCTATATTTACAAGTCAGCTAAAAAATCATTTTTTTAGTAGCAGTCATTTATTATCGAGGAAAAGTCAATAAACGAAAACCTAAGCTTCAAAATGGTTGGTCAAGGAAAATGCTTTCCTTGACTGCATAGAACATCATTACTCATCAACCACAAAATGGAGCTAAAATGAAAGTTTTCAAAATTGCTATAATCCTTCTATTGGTTTTGTCCTATACATGCTTAAAAGCTCAAAGTCCTGTTCTTTTTGCAAAAGAAATTTTATCAGACAAGGTTGAGTATTCACGAATTCAACCACTTAACCCCACTTAGTTTTTTATTGAAGCCAACACAG
>JBCBCD010001426.1:0-1626 GCA_038530915.1 Bacteroidota bacterium | reverse complement strand
AGCTACAATTTAAGAGTATGGAAAGTCTTTATTTTCCTGCTCTAAATAATTTATTCAACCAAAATGGCTATAGATCCTCACTAGAAAGTCTTGCAAATGAGTTTAACTTAAGCCTCCGCCAATTAAATAATCATTTAAACCATGAGGTTGGTTTTCCCCTCTCCTATTTTAGAAGATTACATCGATTCTCTAAAATTATCCGACACTTTAAAGTATCTTCTATCAGGTCATTAACTGAAGTAGCTTATCAATTTGGTTATTGTGACCAAGCTCATTTTACACGAGAGTTTAAAATAATGTCAACTAAAACTCCAAGAAAATATCTCAAATACATTGGTCAAGAAAAAATGTTAGCACCTGATTTAGTAGATAATTTTGAATTTAGTAATGTTATGATTGACTCCTGCTTCAACCGAGAAAAGTAACATTGTTGGCAAATCTTTCTTATCCATTTCCGATTCATACAATTTTATATCGAGTTTCCTTAATAATTTTAGGCTCAAATTAGTTAGTACGTAATTACTCATTTACAAAACTAAAACTCAATTAAAACATGAAATTCTTTTTCTTTACCTGTTGTATTTTTTCATTTCAAATAGTTCTTGGACAAAAATTTACTGAAGTTCCAACATCCTCACCCATCATACGATTAAATGATAGCAGAGCTGATATAGCTGATGTAGATAATGATGGTGACTTGGATTTGATTGTTGCTGGCGAAATAGAACTATTTAGTTCTGTTACTATATTATACAAGAATAATGGCTTAGGGCTATTCACTGAAGTTACTGATTCTAAATTTGAAGGTGTCCATTATGGTGCTGTTGCGTTTGTGGATATTGATGGTGATCAAGATCAAGATCTTTTCATTACAGGCGAAAACAGTACGCTTAAAACAGTGGCAAAACTTTATCAAAACGATGGAAGAGGAAATTTCACAGAGTTTGAAGACACTCCCTTTGTAAATGTAGCCAATGGTAAATCTGCTTTTTCTGATATCGATGGGGATCAAGATCAAGATTTGCTTCTTACTGGTAGAACCTTATTTGGACAAAGAACTACAAATTTATACCTTAATGATGGAACAGGCATTTTTTCAGAAGTAACAAATACACCTTTTGAAGGAGTAGATGACAGTGTAGTGGATTTTTTAGATGTTGATGGAGATCAGGACCAAGATTTGCTCATTATGGGCAGTGATGGTTCATTCTATGGTATTACTAAGCTTTATCTCAATGATGGAAATGGTAATTTTAACGAAGTAGAGAACACTCCATTTTTCCAGAGATCAGACGGCTCCATTGCTTCAGGAGACATTGATGGAGACCTTGATCAAGATGTAATCATTTCAGGTATTTTTACCGATGTCTTTGGTGACGTAAAATTGTATCTAAATGATGGAAATGGAAACTTCATGGAAGCAAATAGCCCTTTTGAAGGGACTAGTGAAGTAGTGATGGTAGATATTGACAATGATGGAGATCAAGATGTAATAACTACAGGATATAGTGAATCTTTTTCGCTAGTTGCAAGATTATATTTTAACATTGGGGAAGGTGAATTTTTAAATATCGTAGGAAATACAATAATGTCACTATCAGCTACTGCATTGAATGTATTTCCTAC
>JBCBCD010001425.1:0-1630 GCA_038530915.1 Bacteroidota bacterium | reverse complement strand
CTGCTTTTGTCAACACCTATAGAATTGATGAAGCTAAAAAAAGATTAACAGACGAATCTTATCAACAATATACCATTGCTGGTATTGCCTATGATTGTGGATTCAACTCTATCTCCACTTTTAATACGACTTTTAAAGCTATGACAAAACAGACACCTACTCAGTTTAGAAAAGCATTTATGAAAACAAGGGTCTAAAATGTTATCGAAATCCTGATTTTGATAGGAAAAAACCAGTTCCATTAGCAGTTTGTGGCATCATTAAACACAAATATGGCTTAAAATGGAAAACAATATTTCTCGTCGTCATTGGTTAAAAAATGCTGGTTTATTATCCACCGGTTTCGGGAGCCTTTTAATAGGTGGAAATGCTTTTGCTAATGAACAAAACCCTCTAAGTGCTTTTGATAGATCAAATGACTTCAAAGAGCAGTTTGTTCGTCTTTTTTACAACGAAAACCCTTACGGACCTCCTGAGGGTGCACTTGCCAAAGTAATGGAAGTTGCCAATCGCGGCAATCGTTATTCCACCTTTTCAACTTATGATTTCGAAGCACTTAGAGCTAAAATAGCTGCTGAGGAGGGTTTGACTAAAGACCATGTGTTATTAGGGCATGGTTCTTTTCAGCCCATCATTTGGATAGCCGAACACTTTATTCAAAAAGAAGGTGAAATCATTGTGCCAAGTCCAACTTTTGATATAGTAGGTATGTATGCCCGTAAATTGGGAGCTAAGACCAGAGCCATAGAGGTGAATGAAAAAATGGAAATGAATTTAGTGGCTATGGAAAAAGCCATAAATAATCAAACCTCTTTAGTATGTGTTTGTCATCCAAATAATCCAACTGGTACATTAGTGGATCCTGTCCAATTGAATGATTTCTGTGAAACGGTCACTAAAAAATGTCCGGTATTTGTAGATGAAGCCTATATACAGTATACGGATGCTGTTCCTAATTGGCGAAATGCCTCTATGGTCAGTCAAATCAAGGCAGGCAATGATGTTATTGTCAGCCGTACTTTTTCTAAGGTTTATGGAATGGCAGGTTTTAGAATTGGATACCTATTGGCAAAACCAGAATTGATTAAAAGTCTAAACGATCGCTTTACTCTGGGATTTCCTGGCAACATGCCAAATACCTTAAGTGTGGCTGCTGCTATTGGAGCCTTAGAAGACAATGCTTTTTTAGAACAGTCCAAGCAAAAAAACAGAGCTGCAAAAACTAACTTTTATAAACAATTACAAGATTTGAACTTGCCTCATGTTCCTACCCAAGCCAATTTCATTTATTTCAAAGTACCAGACTTTCCCAAATTTAAAAAACTGATGAATGACAATAAGGTGCTCTTAGCAGGTGGTTGGCCCTCCAAACCGAATTGGGCAAGGGTTACGTTAGGTAAAAATGAGGAATTGGATGTTTTCTATGAATTATTGAATAAAGAAGATTGGCGGTAAAATAAACTTACAGCAACATACTTGTTCAAAAATATTGAAGGTCGTATTACATAAACGTGAGTCATCTCGAATTTTGAAAGAAAGAGCAAAAAACTATGGTTTTTTTATAAAACCACTGATAATCAATCATTAATCAAATGGCATTATTTGTTTTGTCGTTAAAAAAATGGGGCTG
>JBCBCD010001424.1:0-1632 GCA_038530915.1 Bacteroidota bacterium | reverse complement strand
AACCAGCTTTATTTCATATTGAATTCTCTTCAGGGAGTAACGATTTCAAAACTCAAAATACCTAATTATGAGGAATATATTCTACATCCAGAAAAAGCTTCAAAATCTCAAATTTTACCTCGCCCACCGAAAGCACTGCTAAATATTATTGAAAAGGATAGTTTGGAAAAACAAAATATTGTTTTAGAGATTCGAGAAAAAATCCTCAAATTTGATGAAAGAATAGCTGAGAAGAGTACAGCAGTCACAATTGCTTATGGTAAAAGAAAGGGGAAAACTCAGCTTTATAGTAGCTATCATACTCGTTGTGCTGAGTTTCATCGAGATCAATATTCGATTTTAGTTGATCAAAATTTAGATGATCCAGATATTATTATACATACACAAACAACTGATCTTTGGGGTACACCTTTAGACAAACCTCAGTATTCCTATTCTCAAATAATTACAAATCTTGAATTTTTTCTCTATCTTCCTTGTCCTCAAAATGATAGAAGTCAGAGAATTATAAAAGTTATGATTAAAACACAAGACTGGAAAACTGTTTCTGGGATAGTATTTCCTTCTCGCTATAAAGAACCCTGGCGACCCGGAACATTTTATCCCTTTGAACAATGTCTCAATCTTTATTATACAATGACTAGAAAATTATTAAGTTCAAATTCATTACAAATATGGGTTGATTTAGCTTTAGATGAATGGAACACTAGAAATTAAGATTTAACTTTGAGAGATTATACAAATAATGTTAACAAAGAATGAGAAAATATGGAAATTCAACAGTGAAGCAGACTTAGAAAGCTTTATCTGGGAAAATTTGGAGAAGTTACTCAATTTGCAACCTTTTCAACGACAGTTCTCTATTCGAGGAGAATTTTGTGATATTTTAGCAAAAACAAAGGAAAAAGTGTTAGTTATTATCGAACTCAAAAATACTGAAGATAGATATATTGTACAACAATTGACTCGCTACTATGATCGGATATTATCTGAGAAACCTTTTCAAGCTGAAATTGACTATACAAAATCTATAAAATTGTTGGCAATTGCCCCTATTTTTCATCGACATAATTTAATTGATCGTAAATACAATCAGCTTTCAATAGATTTTTTGCGGTTTGATATTACGAAAAAAATGAATGATATATACTTTAATTTAATTAACTTGAATCAGAAAATAATTACATCTTCAAAGATAACGGATTTAGCTAGCTATAAAGTTTTTCGCTCTTCAGTGCCAATTTATTCAAGAAAAATCCCTAAAGTTCCGAAAGCACTTAATCAAATATTAGAAACTCAAAGTTCAGAAATTAAAGCGATTATTTTAAAACTGCGGGAAAAAATTTTAAGCTTTGATGATTTAATCGGTGAAAAGAGTACAAGCGTTACAGTAACCTATGGTAAAATCAAAAAAGACGGTCAACTCTGTAAGCCTGTCCATTTGCTTTGTTGTGGATTTTATCAATCGAATAAAAATATAGAGCTATTTCTTTACCTGCCCTATTACAACACAAACAATGCTAAACTCAGCATTCTGACAGAAGATTGGGAAATCGAAAAACAAGTAAGAATTCCCAGTCGTTATTCATCTGGAGGAAAGTGTGATTATATTGTCATCATAGAATATTTAAA
>JBCBCD010001423.1:0-1633 GCA_038530915.1 Bacteroidota bacterium | reverse complement strand
ATATTTCCTGCATCTACAGGAAAAACTTCTAATCTTCTTTCAAAATTTTCAAGATCAATGGTCATTGTTTTTTCTGCAACATCTTTTTCTGTTGCCTTTTTGGCATCTGTACTAGCTTCAGGTTGCTTCTCTTCTTTTATTGCTACCGTATCATTTTCGGCCTGTAAAAGAGACGCTACATCATCTCTCAAGCTAATAACAGCTAATTGAGTTGCATTAGGGTAAATCCATGTATTGTCAAAATCACTATACACTGGTCGAAAGGAACGATTAGTAGCACAGAATAGATACTTTCCATCAGGACCAAATGTTGGGTTAACATCTGAATAAAACCCTTCTGTTGCCTTATGAAGCTCTTTTGAATCTAAACTGTACAAATAAATGGCTCCATTGCCATTATCTTGACTTCTACTGTAAGTCAGCCATTTGCTATCAGGAGACCAACTTGGAGTCCACGACCTTAAGCCACCTTCAAAAAGAGAGAGATCCTGATCAATGGCTTTATTTGCACCAGTCTCTATATCCATAATATTGATCGTCATGGTCTGATCTACAAAAGCCACTTTCTTGCTATCTGGTGACCAGTAAATATTGTACCTAAAACCAGGCCCAAGGTTAGAAACTTTTCTTTCTTTTGCACCTTTTGTCAAGTCGCGAAGTGTTAATTCATATTCTCCACTTTTATCACTCCAATAAGCTACATAACGGCCATTGGGCGACCATGCAGGATACCTTTCTGCAAAACCTGAAGTTCTGGTCAGGTTCTGAACATATCCCTTTTCAGCAGGTAATGAAAATACCTCTCCTCTCGCTTCTACAATAGCTCTCTTTCCATCAGGTGAAATTTCAAGATTTTGAACATATCTGTCCACTTTATCTTTATGAGGCTTTACCGTCATCAAATCTGAGATTATTTGAATTTCCACCTTTTTGTATTTACTTGATTTCTTATTTAGTAAATACATAGAACCACCAGCTTCAAAAATGATGTCATCGGGTCCTTGTGCAGGAATACTTACATCAAAGTCTTTAAACTTAGTTACTTGTTGATTTTTTTCTGCTTTTGTATCATAAGCCCAAATATTGAACCTTTGATTAGGTCCATTATCAGATAGGTAATAAATGGTAGATCCGGACCACATTGGAATTTCATCATTCGCAGAAGAGTTATTGATGTTCTTTGACTCATAAGTCTCAAGATCAAACATCCAGATATCTGCCGACATTCCTCCCCTATAACGTTTCCAACTTCTAAATATCCTTGTACGGTCTGTAAATGCTATTTTCTTTCCATCAGGAGAAAGGCTTCCAAATTCAGCCTGTGCCAATGGTAATTTTTCTGGCATCCCCGCATCTTTTGATATTTTGTAGAATTGTGAAAAACGCTGCTTTTCACTATTCCTGCTTGAAGCAAACAAAAGATGTTTACCATCGGGGTACCATTCGAGCATTCTATCTGTCATCCCGTGATAAGTCACTCTATTTGGAATACCACCACCAACAGGAATCGTATAGATATCTACATTACCATCGTAATTCCCACTAAAGGCAATTTCTTTTCCATCGGGAGAAAAGCGAGGGAATTGTTCTTCGCCTTTTGCAGAAGTTAGTCGAGAAGCTACGCCGCCTTCTT
>JBCBCD010001422.1:0-1634 GCA_038530915.1 Bacteroidota bacterium | reverse complement strand
AATCATAACAACTCATGAAGCAGTACTTCTACTCCTTTAGTCTGTTGGCTTTATTGGCTTCAACAATTCCCTTTGTGGTAAATACCCATTCCACAAATTCTCTTTCAGTTGATAATATGATGACGGGCTGTGACAACGGCCGCATATATGTCGACGCCAATGCAGGTGGCACCGAAGATGGTGAGACCTGGGGCAATGCTTACACTAAACTTCAAGATGCTTTGGATGAAGCTTGTGCTTGTGGCAATCCGGTAGAGATATGGGTGGCTCAAGGTACTTACTATCCGGATGAAGGGATGACTCCTACTCCTAATGACCGCAGCAGCACCTTCCAGTTGTGTAACAATGTTGCACTTTATGGAGGTTTCAGTGGGGCAGGTACGGAAACCCTACTTTCTGAGCGAGACTTCGAGAATAATGTGACCATCCTAAGTGGGGACCTTCAACAAAATGATTCACAACAACCCATAGTTACAGATATAGCTACTCTGACCAGCAATGACGATAATGCCTATAATGTAGTCACGGGCTCAGGAACAGATAACACCGCTATACTAGATGGTTTTACCATCACAGGAGGTAATGCGAATGATGATTTTTCTGTTCCTGATAATGTTGGTGCCGGCATGTACAATGAAAATGGCTCACCCACGATCAGCAATAGTGTTTTTAGTGGCAATAATGCTTTCATCTTTGGTGGTGGGATGTTTAATAGCGCTGGTTCCTCGCCGACGATCAGCAATAGTGTTTTTAGCGGCAATAATGCTATTAGCGATGGTGGGGGGATGTTTAACGATAATTCCTCACCCACGATCAGCAATAGTGTTTTTAGCGGCAATAATGCTACTAATGGTGGGGGGATGTTTAATACCCTAAATTCCTCGCCGACGATCAGTAATAGTGTTTTTAGCGGCAATATTGCTACCTTTGGGGGGGGATGCTTAATAACCAAAATTCCTCGCCGACGATCAGCAATACCATCATTTGGAACAATCAGGCAAATGGAATTACGACGGCTGTTGGTGCATCCATTTCGAATTTTGATGATGGTTCCATTCCTCAGATATCCCACTCGATCATCGCCAACTCCGGTGGGAGTGACAGTTGGAATACAGCCTTAGGACAAGATGATGGCAATAACAAAGACGTAGATCCAGAGTTCATAGCGCCCATCGATCCATCCAATGCACCTACGACAGCTGGCAACTTTAGTATACTATTCACTTCACCAGCCATCAATATGGGCGACAATGCTGCTGTCCCAGATGGTATTACCACGGATTTAGCTGGCAATGCACGTATCTTACAAGGCATAGTGGACATCGGAGCTTTTGAAGTAGAAAATATACCTCCATGTGGTCCAGAAGATTCCTTTATCGATCTTGCAGCAGCTACTTACTACATCCAGCCTTGTGAAGAAACTACCGACTTTATCTATTCTTTCCTAATTGTCGATCCTTGCGGAGTACCGGATGATTTTAACTTTTTCGAAGATGTAATCGGCAATCGCGGTGGTTTGGGTATCAATGGTTCTTCACATGAGGTAAGAGAAAACAGCATTTATGTGGAATTGAACCTTGTAAATGCTGAAGCTGGAACCTATAATATCACTTTTTCCTATTATGATTTCACTA
>JBCBCD010001421.1:0-1634 GCA_038530915.1 Bacteroidota bacterium | reverse complement strand
TAAAAATACACTCAATGCATTCATTACAATTGTATTTTTATACGAATGGAAGCACTTTGTTCGCAATCCTTTTAAAGTAGTCGCTTTATTCTTATTCATTGTAGCCGGAGTTTATGCATTATACAATGGAGCCAATTTATACAATAAGCAAGTCACAGAAATTGAGGGCATTACTGCCAAACTTGTTGATCAAAAACAAGAAACCATTGCTTTTTATGATAATGGTGAAAAAGGACCGAAAGGTAGACCATGGGTAGATGTGAGTACTCCTTTCTGGGCGACTTGGTATCTTCCTGTTTATCACTACAAAAAGCCTTCTCCTGCATTGGTTTATAGTATCGGCCAGGCAGAACAATATGGTTTTTACAAACGCATCACCTTTCAGAGCAGTCCTTATGATGCTGACATGGCCGAAGAGATCGCCAATCCAGAAAGACTTCAGTCTGGTACATTGGACTTTTCGTTTGTTCTATTGTATTTGATGCCTTTGCTGCTTTTGATTTGGTTGTACAATATTAAGGGAGCCGAAGCAGATGGAAATTTCTTATCGCTAATCAATGTACAAGCTACCTCACCTAATACATGGCTTTTTTCCAGAGTTGCCTTTTATTTGACTTTAATGACTGCAGTAATATTTGGCTTAATGGTATTTGGAGGTGTATTGACAAATGTCTTTAATGAAGCCAGCACTACATTTGGTCAAATATTCATGTTGCTTTTGCTATATATCATGATTTGGGGAGTTGCATATGCCTTCATTTTATACACTGGAAAGAGCAGTATTGGCAACACTTTAAAAATGGTAGGGCTTTGGCTACTGTTTGCTTTCATAAGTCCAGCCATTGTTCATCAATGGGTTAGTATCAAGCACCCGGCAAATTTGATGACAGATTATATTGATTCTCAAAGAGATGAAAGAGAAAAAATATATAGTCTACCAGACAGTGCTTTTCAACTTCATGTGGATGCTTTATTCCCAGAAATTGTCAAGAGCCCAGTCTATCAAGATAAAGAAAGAAAGGTTTTAGCAATGAATCGTTCTGGTTCTGCTATTGCCAATGAGTTAAAGAAGAAAAGCATAGTAAAAATTGAAAATAGCAACGATGCGAAAAACCAACTCATTCGTTTTAGCTATTGGTTCAATCCTGTTACCTTTTTTCAGAATAAACTCAATAGTTTATCACAGACACATTACATCGATTACCAAAATTACCGCAACGAAATTCAAACTATGATAGATAGCCAATTGCGATTAATGGTTTTAGATACCTGGAATGATGTAAAAGTTGATAAAAAAAGGTATTTGGAATATGAGGAAGCTTTAACTCAAAAGAATTAAGTAATTAACAAGATTAAAGCTTATCCAGGTGCGATTGAAATTTTTCCAACTGAATATCGAATGCTTGCCAGAGTTCTTCATCAATGATTCCATCATCCTTGAAAGTGTGATTGAAGGAATACAAGAAGAACTCTGCAATGATTTGAGCACCAAAATAAGGAAATAGATCCTTAGCTAATTTAATAACAAAACTTTCCTTGCGCCTGGTTGGGCTGGCTGATAGTAAAAACATGGGTTTGTCTCGCCATATTTTGGGTGTATCTATTCGAGACATCCAATCCCAAAGGTTTTTAAA
>JBCBCD010001420.1:0-1640 GCA_038530915.1 Bacteroidota bacterium | reverse complement strand
CTCCTAAAAAGCCTATAATATTTCCGGAGAAGTAGCCTTTTTGAGCAGAGAATTTCTTAGAAACTTTGTGATAATTTTTCACTTGTTCCAAATGAGATTCAATTACAGAAATTGTCTCATCAATTGTCTCATCGGATATTTTTTCCGCTTCTTTTACCTTAGCAGTATTGCTATTTTCTGATCCACGCTTATTTATCGAGTCCAGTAACTCCAGTATGTTTTTGGTTACTTTGTAGATTAGGCTTAAACATTTTGTTTTTGTCCTACCTTGTAAAGTCCTAGCTGATTCAGCTGCCAAAAAGTCGACATCGATTAATAATTCTTCAATTTTGGGTTCTTTTCCTAATTCATACTGAGTAAAAAAACTTGTTCTAGGAGAAGACCACCATGAACCTCTTTTTTCACATAACAAGGCAGCTGTACGGGATGTATCGCATATATATTGGTTTAATATTTCACCATTTTCATCTCGAAACCTTTGTTTTACTTTATTGAAACCGTCTTTTATTTTCTTTTTTTCATTCTCCTCTATACTGTCCGCTCTAATTCCTTTTAATTTCAATTTGTAAACTGAATACTCGTCAATGTATTCTTCAAAGGTAATCCGTTCTACTAGGTTCATAGTGTTATCTTTTTATTCTCAAGTCTTATTTCATTAAGAAGTTCAATGTACATTTATTTTCTATTGACAAAAAGGGACTCTCTTTCTAGAGATTATGCCTAGCGGTCTTTTGTATGAGTAGTAGTGGATTTCTACTTACTAACCTTTCGGTTTAGACTTGACCTTTATTTTTTATTTATACTTTCGGTTTATCACGTAAACCACTATTACTTACACACCTTGTTCTCTGCTGGCTTTATTCCATTTTAAAACCATGTTTCAGCAAAAATTCTTCAGTAAGCCTTCTTTTTTTAAAATCGAGTTACCATCAAATGATAATATCTCACAATCTGATAATATTGGTAATTTGACGCTCCCTAATTGCATATATTGTGCTGAGTCGACTTGAGGTTTTGGCCTTAGAGTCACATCTATTTGATAATCTTTATCAAGCCCTTATAGTAGTTCGATATTGGCCCAGAAAAATCCCTTCTTTTCTATTCTAGTCAAAATAAGAATCAGCGGAAAATTCAAAATTTCTATTTTCATAAAGTTCTAATCTCATGTTATAGGTAGAGTCTGACCAATAATAATGTTCATTAAAGGCTGACTCTGCAACTTGGCCGTTTAAGGATATTGCGAAAAGTATGAGTAAGCAGATTATTGTTAATTTCATTTTTATTTATATAAATCTCCTTGTAGATATTTCAATCCCGAATCACAAACAACTGTTACTATCTTTTTGCCTTTCCCCAATATTTTTGCCCTTTGCATTGCAGCCCAAACATTCGCCCCTGAGGTAATTCCTCCAAATATTCCTTCTATTCTCGCTAAGTCTCTTGCAGTTTTATAAGCATCTTCATCTTTTACTGCTATGATTTCGTCTGCTAAATCTAATCTACAAATTTCAGGAACAAATCCAGCTCCCATTCCTTCCAGTCTGTGAGTTCCAGATGTATCTCCTCCCGATAAAGTCCTTACATTAAATGGCTCTATTGGAATACACCTAATTCCTGGTATCTCCTTTTTAAATATTTCA
>JBCBCD010001419.1:0-1644 GCA_038530915.1 Bacteroidota bacterium | reverse complement strand
TTTATTCGGTAAAGAATGGCAGAAGCTATCTAAGAAAAACAAAGACAAAACCCTGGGTGTAAACTTGAGAGTGCTTAGGCTGGGTGGTTTTAGAGAAAGTCCCATTTTACTGACAGAATCAGTCAATAACAATACGACTGTTTTTGATGATGATCAGGCTTTCAGTATCAAGCAGGATGATTTTTTCCGCATCGATGCTCGTTTTTATTATACCATCAATAAAAAAGGAAGAAGCAGTACTTTATCGCTGGATATCCAAAACCTAAGTAGTATGGAGAATGCCGCTTTTAGTTACTTTGATACACGACAACAACAAGTTATCGTAAAAAACCAACTGGGTATTATCCCAATTATTAATTACAGAGTTAGTTTTTAAGATCGTTTAAACTATTTGCAACTCCATGGTAAAAACAATAAATATCATTGTAGCTATTCTTTTCGTCCTATTTGCTATCGTTCAATGGAATGACCCGGACCCTTTGAAATGGATCATTCTATATGGTTCAGTCGCAATCGTTTCAGCTCTGGCTGCTATCAACCGTTACTATCGATACTTTACCCTTGCTCTTTTATTAGCTTGTACAATAGGACTCATCCTCTTAATTCCGGAAGTCATTACCTGGATCAATAATGGCATGCCTACAATAGCCGGGAGCATGCAAGCGGAATCACCACACATAGAATTAATGCGTGAGTTTTTTGGTTTGGTACTGTGTGGATTGGCTTTAGGATGGAATCTTAGGAGTATGAAGAAGTTTTCTTGACAGCAGGATAAGATTGAGGGTGGCAAAGAGAATAATCAACAATAATCTTCTCTATGGAAGGAATTATTTTTATAGGAATACAAGCAAGTGGGAAATCGACTTTTTATAAACAAAACTTCTTTAATACTCATGTTAGAATTAGCATGGACTTACTCAATACCAGAAATAAGGAAAGCCAATTACTCAATAAATGTATCGAATTACAACAGAAAGTTGTCATAGACAATACTAATCCGACTGTGGATGAAAGAAAGAAGTATATTAAATGTTTGAAGGACGCAAAGTATAAAGTAATTTCATATTACTTCCAATCAAAGATCAAAGATTCAATAGCAAGAAATGAAGGAAGGGAAGCAAAAGAAAAAATCCCTCAGGTAGGAATATTTTCTACTTTTAAAAAGATGGAACTACCATCTTTGAATGAAAGTTATTATCAAATATATTATGTTGAGATAATTGATAATAACTTTGTAATAAAAGAATGGGAAGATGAGGTTTGATGACTTAGATAAAAGAATGAGGGTATTCGAAACAGCACATGATCATTGTGTCTTACCCGGTATCTACATGGTTGCTCGAATAGATGGTAGAAGTTTTACAAGGCTAACAAAGAAGCTTCACAAATTTGAAACTCCATTTGATTCTCAATTTAGGGATTTAATGGTAGAGACTACAAAACATCTTATGAATTGTGGTTTCAAGGTAATCTATGGATATACTGAAAGTGATGAGATTTCTCTGCTCTTCGCACATGACGAACAAATGTTTAATAGGAAAACTAGAAAATTCAATTCGATCTTAGCCGGTGAAGCAAGTGCAAAATTTTCCCTTTTACTTAATAACAATGTGCATTTAAAGCATTTCTGTTGGCATCTTCATT
>JBCBCD010001418.1:0-1645 GCA_038530915.1 Bacteroidota bacterium | reverse complement strand
CAAATTTCATGCCAATTGCAATTTGACTCCTTGAAGATAAGAGGAAGCTACGTTAATAAGGCTTAGAATTTTTCAGTACTTATTTAATAGCTTACTTTTGAGAATTACTTAAGTAATTCACGGAATTGAAATATAACTTTTAGCCTAGCGGATTTTTTTGTTAATCAAGGCAAAAACTAGGCGCGATTTATATCGCAACTAGTTTTTAACGCAGAGAAACGGAAAAAGAAGCCGCTTAAATTGCATAGTTTAATTCCGTAAATTACTTAGGCCTTTTGGCAGGATGACATCTCCATATTATAGAAAGATCAGTAATACAATAGAACTTCACTTGCGTGTTTTTTTAGTAAAAAATACAGCGCACTTATAGTTTATCCCATTACTCTTTAAATGGGTAGACCCAGTATTCAGTATGTAAAAAATGAATAAAATGGTACGGTACATTTCATCTTTGGTTCTGATTCTTATTAGCGTTGCGATGTCTACTACATCCCTCAGTGCTCAGCATACTGGGCATAATCATGAAGAATGTGGTACAATGCATATAGATGCTGAGATGCGTAAGAAAAACCCTGAAATGGGCACATTAAAAGATTTTGAGATGTGGATGGGCCCATTATACAGAAGACAAAAGCGAAAGGCTCAATATAGATCTGTAGTGACCTTGCCGGTTGTTTTCCATATTATTCATCACAATGACGCAGTAGGAAGTGGCCAAAACTGGGCCAACTCATTTATACAAGAGCAGATGACTCAGTTGAATGATGATTTTAGAAAACGCCCTGGTACAGCAGGTTTTAATAATAATCCGGTTGGAGCAGATACTGAGATTGAATTTTGTCTGGCTACTGTAAAACCTGATGGTACCCCTCTTCCAGAACCTGGAGTCAACAGGATAAATGCTGCAGATAGTAGTTGGATTAATGGACCCTACAATTCGAACTTTATCAACAATACAATTAAGCCAAATACAATTTATGATCCGAATAATTATATCAATATCTGGGTTTGTGAATTAGATGGTAACCTATTGGGTTTTGCTCAGCTACCCGGAGCATCTACCTTGCCTGGTTTGCAAACAAGCGATAGTGTTGCGGAGACAGATGGTGTTGTTATCGATGGATCTACAATGGGAAGTGTTGCTAACCCTAATTCTGCTAATATTAATTATGGAGTAGGCAGAACTTTGACGCACGAACTGGGACATTTCTTTGGGTTAAGACATATTTGGGGAGATGGCGACTGTAATGTTGATGATTATTGTGATGACACGCCTGATCAGAGTGGACCCACTACTTTTACAACCAATTGCCCTTCTGATAAGACAAGTTGTGGTAGTAGAGATATGTATGAAAACTACATGGACTATACTAACGATTTATGTGTTAACATTTTCACGCTGGATCAAAAAGCCAGAATGGATGTTGTTTTGGCCAACAGCCCCCGTAGAGGAAGTTTAATCAATTCAACTGCTTGTCAACCTTTAGGAGGACCAGTAGCTAACTTTATTGCTGATAAAGTTTTAATAAGAGCAGGGGAAACAATTACCTTTACGGATCAATCTTTGGGCAATCCTACCAATTGGTCTTGGACTATTAATGGTGGCACACCTTCTGCAAGTACTGATCAAAACCCCGTAGTCGTT
>JBCBCD010001417.1:0-1647 GCA_038530915.1 Bacteroidota bacterium | reverse complement strand
CCTGTTGATTATGGCTTTATCAATCCTTTTGAATTGAGAAAATAATAAACAGGAACTCAAAAAAATAAAAAACAAAACCAAAACAAGATGATAACAACAATTATGACCCATGAAGTCAAAAACTTCTTGGAATGGAAAAAAGTCTTTGATGCAGATGCCACTTTACGTCAGCAAGCAGGTGTAAAGATCATTGGCCTTTATACCTCAGTAGACAACCCTAATTTAGTTACAATTATTTCGGACTTTCCGAGTTCGCAGGTTTTTCAGAAATTTATGTTTAATGAAAATATGAAAGATAAGATGAGTACAGCAGGGGTTATTGGCGAACCAACCACCAGTGTCTTGAATAAAGTGTAATAGTCACTTCAACCATATGGTAAAAATGATCTTATGAAACGCGGTACACAGCAAAGGCTACAATGCTTGTTGTCCATATTGGTCTCTTGCATCGTCCAATACGACGCATAAACTGATCGCTAGCTATTACCAAAACACACTCTTAGATCGAAGAAATCAAATGGAGCTTCTAACATTTCTAAAAAGTAAAAACTTCTTTTCTGATGAAGAGTGTGAGCTAATTGACGCTTCATTCAAAAGTGAAATCATACTCAAGGGGGATATTATTCAAAAGGTAAATAGATTCTCCAAGAGAATGCTTTTTATAGAATCAGGTTTAATTAGAGTATTCTACAATAAGGAAGGAAAAGATATTACACATTTCTTTTTTGATGAAAATTATTTCATAGCGCCTATAAATAGCATTTTTCACAATAAGGCCGAACGTTATGAATGGGAAGCAATTGAAGCATGTTATGTGAAGACCATTCAGTATGAAGATTTTTTGATTTTAGGTGAGCAATTTCCTAAGCTCATCAACATAGTCTTGGATTTTTCTATTCAAATGTTGGATCTATTTTCACATAAATTGAACCTTCTGCAATTCGAACGAGCACTTGATCGGTATCAAATATTTTTAGAAATGTATCCTCAGCTCATCAACAGGGTGTCTCTTGGCGACACAGCCTCTTTTCTTGGAATTACCCAGCAAACGCTGAGTGTAATTAGGGCTAAAATAAAATAACAACCGCACATGATTTTTTAATATAGATGAAATGAATTGCCATTTCTATGAAGGACTTTTGTACTTATCGCATTGATTTTTTACACGGTAATTAAATTGTCCAAAAATGGAAACCTTTAAAATTGTTGTTTTATCACTATCTGGCCTTGCTTTATTCTATGCTAGTTCAATGAGATTGATTAATCCCAATAAAGCCAACTTCCTCAAGACTTACATAGGGAATTCTGAGATTAAGTTGGAAAAAGATACTGACCTACTTAATGAAATAAGGGGTATTGGTTCAGTAATGTTATTGGGAGGGATTCTCGTATTGATGGGAACCATAATGCCTGATTTTAAACAAACTTCCTTTGTAGTGGCTAGTTTGATTTTTGGTGGAGTCGTTCTGGGGCGTTTAATCAGCTTTGGACTGGATGGAATACCTAACGCAGATATAATTAGAGCTGCAATTATCGAAGTCACGCTTTGCGTACTCAACTTATTTTGTTTAGTTAGCATACTACGAAACTAATACTACTTTGTCACTTTGATCGGAAGTATTTCAAAATGTATGATGCTTGATTTAA
>JBCBCD010001416.1:0-1647 GCA_038530915.1 Bacteroidota bacterium | reverse complement strand
AGCAGCTCAAAAAGATGACATCATAAAGTAATAGTTATTTTTGTCCAAGCACTTAATTATAATGCTGACTATAAGTTTTTATTAAAAAGAACTACTCCGAATTGAACTTTGCTTATACTTTCGTGAAGTAGTTTTACAAAAAGAATGCTAATGCCATATTTATTTACTTCGGAATCTGTTTCAGAAGGACATCCAGATAAGATTGCTGATCAGATTTCAGATGCTTTAGTTGATCATTTTATAGCTTTTGATCCTTCATCTAAAGTGGCTTGTGAGACTTTAGTTACTACCGGCCAGGTTATTTTAGCCGGTGAAGTTAAATCTGAAGTATACCTAGATGTACAACAAATAGCAAGGGAAGTCATCGCTAAAATTGGCTATACTAAATCAGAATACATGTTTGAAGCCAATTCTTGCGGTGTTTTATCTGCTATTCATGAGCAATCTCCTGATATCAATCAAGGAGTTGAAAGACAAAATCCAGAAGATCAAGGGGCTGGTGACCAAGGTATGATGTTTGGATATGCTACCAGTGAAACAGAAAACTATATGCCATTAGCTTTGGCACTTTCACACAGGCTACTTCAAGAGTTAGCTGATATTAGAAAGTCAGGTGAAACAATGACTTACCTTCGCCCGGATTCTAAAGCTCAGGTTACCATTGAATATTCTGACGATAATGTGCCTCAAAGAATCGACACTATCGTAGTTTCAACACAACATGATGATTTTGATACGGATGACGTAATGCTGGCAAAAATCAGAGAAGATATCATTGATATCGTAGTACCTCGTATAAAAGCAAAATTGAAGCCAGAACTACAGGAGTTATTCAATGATGACATAACCTACCACATTAATCCTACGGGTAAGTTTGTAATTGGAGGACCTCATGGCGATGCAGGTTTGACAGGAAGAAAAATCATTGTTGATACTTATGGTGGAAAAGGTGCTCATGGTGGTGGTGCTTTTTCAGGTAAAGATCCTTCTAAAGTAGACCGTTCTGCTGCTTATGCAACCAGACATATCGCTAAAAATCTGGTAGCGGCTGGTGTTTGTAATGAAGTTTTGGTACAGGTTTCTTATGCTATTGGTGTAGCAAAACCTACAAACATTTATGTACAAACGTATGGCACCAATAATGTTGATCTATCTGATAGTCAAATTGCAGAAAAAGTAGCTGCTATCTTCGATATGCGTCCTTATGCAATCGAACAGCGATTGAAATTACGTACACCTATCTATTCTGAATCTGCTGCCTATGGCCATATGGGAAGAGCGCCTGAAGTAAAGACGGTTTCTTTCAAAGATGGATCAGGAAATATTGTGGAGAAAGAAGTAGAAACTTTTACTTGGGAAAAGTTAGATTACGTTGATAAAGTAAAAGAAGCTTTTGGGCTATAAATTCTATTTTACTGGGGCCATGGTCCCAGTAAAATAAAAATTAGGAAAAAAGTACAGCAAGATCAAAATCATAATCAAGGATCTTTAAAACAAGTTCCTCTCCTTTTTTTATAACTTCTTTTGTGGCATATTCATCTCCTATTGGCGCCTTATAAACTTCGAGCTGTTCCTCGGAAATATTTATGATCCAATATTCTGGAATACCTGCCTTAGCATATAATTTTTGCTTAACAGTTTGATCAA
>JBCBCD010001415.1:0-1654 GCA_038530915.1 Bacteroidota bacterium | reverse complement strand
CCTTGACTTTTTTGGCTTCGTTTTTGGGTCAAGCCAAAAAGGAAGAATTAAAGTAAAGTATTGATAGTTAGATTATTATGCAAAAAGAAATAGTTTAGAATTTAAAAAGTCCGAATTTTCGAATTAATCGAAAATTCGGGATAACTCATGTCTAAGAACCAATTTTTTATCTGGCACCAGATTTTTTCTTCGCAAAAGTCTTATAATCTGTGCGTTGATAATGATTTTTACCAATAAACTCAAGTTCAATCAAAAGCGTTTTAGCATCTTTATAACCAGGAGAAACAGTAATGCGCCTTTCTTCTTCATCCATATATACAAAGGAAGGATAACCCATTTTGCCATCCAATAAAGCTGCAGCTAATTGGTGATACCCTCTGCGGCCATTTTTTACGAAATTGAAAGAGTGATTGTCATAAATGATTTCATCTTTTCGTTCCGCATCAAATTTAATAGCATAGAAGTTTTCATTCATGTATTCAACAACACGAGGATCTTTGAAAGTAGACGCATCCATTTTCTTACACCAGCCACACCAATCGGTATACATGTCGATAAACATCTTTTTGGGAGTCTCTTTATTAGCTTCTATCGCCTCTGACCAAGTATACCATTTAATTTCTGTCGCTTTATCTTCAGTTTGTGAAAATAAGGAAGAAGATATAAATAAACAGCCGATAGCAAATGCAGCTGCGAAAAGCACTTTGTTCTTCATTTTTCTTTGTTTTCAGACGTTAAAAAAAATTCCTATAAAATGACGCCTACGACAAACAACAAGTTGCAAATAGTGATAGATAACACTGTCTGGAAGCGACATTTCAAGATTATTAAATAAAATTAAGAGTCATACGATTAATTATAAGATAAAAGTCCAGACTTAACAAATATTTATTTGTCTGAGAGCAATAGCATGAAGTGTCACTTTTTGTTATTGAGATTATAAAGAAAACATACTCATTTGAATTTGTGATTGATAAATACGACCTTTGCCCCTCATTTGAACTAATAAACCAAGTAGAATGCGAAGATTTATTTGTTTGATTGTATTTCAAAGTATTCTTGTAACCGGGCTAATGGCCCAAAATAACACTTCCCAAATGGATTCTTTAAGTTATAGTGTGGGGGTTTTGATTGGAAAAAGTTTGATCAATCAAGGTATTACAGAACTTGATTCCGTTGTTTTTGCAAAGGCAGTTGCTGATGTTTTAAATGATCGTCAATTGGAGATTGATCCTGCTCAGGCAAATGCCATTTTTCAGGAATTTGCTCAAAAAGCCAAAATGAAGCAGTTTGAAGCTGTAGTGGCAAAAGGAAAAGCATTTTTAGAGGAAAATGCTAAGAAAGATAGTGTCATAACACTGCCAAGTGGCTTACAATATAAGGAGTTGGTAGCTGGTGAAGGTGAAAACCCAAGCGCTACTAGCCGTGTAACTGTTAATTATGAAGGAAAGTTATTAGATGGTACTGTCTTTGACTCTTCTTACAAAAGAGGAGAGCCAACTTCCTTTGGTGTCAACCAAGTGATTCCGGGATGGACAGAAGGCCTTCAATTGATGAAGCCTGGTGCTAAATGGGAATTGTATATCCCTTACAACCTGGCTTATGGAGAAAGAGGCGCAGGTGGAGCCATCGGTCCTTACGAGACTTTGATCTT
>JBCBCD010001414.1:0-1655 GCA_038530915.1 Bacteroidota bacterium | reverse complement strand
CCACTCATTTTTTTAAGCCCATATAGAGCATCATTTAAGTATATTTTCATCCATTGATCTTGTGATCTTTTGATGCTATTTAATTCTCTTTTTTCTAAATAGTCCTATCTCTTCTTGTATTCAAACTTTATTGGCTCGTTGATTTTAGTCACCTTGATTTCAGTACGACGGTTATCTGCATGTTCTTCTTCGCTACACTCTACACCATCAGAACAATGGTTTCTTAGTTTGGATTCACCATAACCGAAGGCTTTAATTCTGTAACCGTCGATTCCTCTTTGTAGCAAAAAATCTCTGGCAGACTCGGCTCTTTGCAGAGACAACTTCAAGTTGGCTTCATTAGAACCTCTGGAATCGGTATATGCTCCCAGTTCTATTTCCATACTTGGGTACATTCTCATCAATTTGGCAATAGCTTCTAGATCTTGAGCCGATCCTTTGCGAATGTACGATTTACCAAAGTCATAGTATATATCGTTTAATACGATAACTGTACCTTCCTTTAATGGTTTGCTCAATACATTAGAGGATAGAGGTTGTAAGACAACAGAAGCTGTAAGTGATCTATTATTTCTAAGATGTTCTGTTGATACAGAACTTGAGCCATCTTGATACCCTTCTTTTGAAGCTAAAATTTGATAATTATATCCATCTTCCAGGCAAACTTCAAATAAACCACTTAGGTTAGAAGCTGTTGTGACCACTTCACTTGTAGTAGTATTAAAAATCTGTATTTTGGCATTGGGCACTTCTTTATTAAAGCCTCGACTAATAACTGATCCACTTAGGGTCAAACAGTCATTTTCTTCCAATGCTACTTCTAAGGGTTGTGGAACATCTCCTTCACTTAAATTCAAAGGAATCTCTTGTGTACGATAATTAGGCTTTGATACTATTAATGTATAATCCTTGTTCGGATCCAACGTTATCACACTTACCCCTTCTGTATTTGTAACAGCAGTAGGACTCTTTATGGCTGCTGATGAACGAGCTACTGGCACCATTTCAAACTGAGTAGGATCATTTGGTGAAGGCATCAACTGCATATCGTATACTGCTGTATCTGCCACTAAACCTGCTTCATCTCGCTCTACGATCCTAAGGGAGGTTCCCCCTGCTGTTTTACCACTCATTGCATCGACTACCTGAATAAGCACTTCTGCACTTGGCTTAACTACAGATCTTTTGACACTTTCAAATTTTTTGTCAATTCTAAATGAATAGATGTCATCTTTTCCATAACCTCCTTCACGGTTGGAAGAAATATAACCACTCAAGCCATCCGACTTCAATACAAAACCTATGTCGTCTCCTTCAGAATTAAAAGGTTGTCCAAGGTTAGCTGCAGACCAATCATCCTGGTTTAAATCTACCATATAAAGGTCTAAACCACCAAATCCTTCAAATCCATTCGAAGAAAAGAACAGGACTCCCGACTCGTGAATAAATGGAAACATCTCATTTTTGTTGGTGTTGATGCTTTCAAGATTGATGGGGTTAGACCACCCAGTATTGGTTTTGTTGACAAACCAAATATCAAGTCCTCCAAACCCACCAGGCATATCAGATACAAAGAACAGTCGATTTCCGTCAGCTGAAAGAGTAGGGTGCATACAATTGTATTCATCGCTATTGAATGGAAGGGCGCTTGCCTT
>JBCBCD010001413.1:0-1660 GCA_038530915.1 Bacteroidota bacterium | reverse complement strand
AACTGCTTCACCTGAAGGATTCCATATATATATACTAATACCATCCTTTCCTTGTTGTGGAGTTATGATAAATTCAGTTTGTATTTGTTCCCACCCATTATCATCTACTATTACAATATTATCATTGCTAAGGTGATAAAATGTGTCACGATACTCCGAATCAATTACAATACCAGCTTCAGATCCCTTAGGATATCTCCAGACATTTACAAAAACAGTATCCCCTGATTCAAAATTCCAAAACCTTGTGGCAAGTCCAAAAGCTTCATGAGAGGTTAGCTTGACCGAATAATGTCCAGATCTGGCATTTTCTTTAGATTGTAATTTCGCACCATCAAATTCCACCTGAGTGTGATTAGATATAAAAGTTTTTTTATCAGTATTTTTTCTTTCTAAGTCACTTCTGATAGGGAAATTATTATATCTTGGTTCTGCGATGTATCGCTTTTTTAGTACAAAAAGGCTATCCTTTCCAAACGGTAGAAATGTTTGAAAGCTAAATGATTTCCACTTTTTAAAATGATCAAGTTCTTCAAAAGTAATTGCAAAATCATCTTCAGTAACAAACCACCAACTTTTATCCCAGCCATTATTAAATCCATCTGATTTGTCTTGGACCCAGCCATTAATCTCAAAGCCAGCATCAATAAAAGTAATTGGAATTTCATGCTCTTCGCTTAAGTAATTATAAGCCACTTTTCGAGCTCTGTTCCATGACAAATAATCGTGTGTTGCTGCTATACTAAACAGGGCCATAATGATAAGAAGAGTAGTAGCTCCCAGTGTTAGGAGTTTGTATTTTTTAAGTGGCATGTTCTGAGGCAACATTAATAATGCCAGGTATGGAATCAATGGAAGGGTATATCTGTCAAAAATGTCGGGCATAGACACATGTATCGCAAAATAGAAAAAGCAAAAAAAGGCAATACACCATTTGATGACTATTTGATCATCTACAAGATTCTTTTTAAAACCCCAAATAAATCTTCCTCTCCAATTCTGAGTAAGTAAAATAGCCACCGCTGCTGCTCCAAGAACAGCAATATAATCAAATGAATTCCAAATAGCACTGTTCAACTGAGGAGTAACATTTCTGTGATCCCAATGAATTCCTTTTAACAGCTTTGGACCTAAACCAAGGTTATAAAACACATTTCCTCTAGGGAAAAGCTCCAAGTTCAACATCAACAAAACAATAATAGGTACAATAAAAATGAAGTTGATAATATTTTTCATCGAAAACTTCCAACGTAAAACAGGAATTAAGATCAAAGCTAGAGGAGATAAAAACAAACCCGCATATAAACAAAAACTTGCTATGGGTAGTACAAAGTCCTCTAATTTCTTGGCTAATAAGGAAGTCATTAAATCTTGAAGATTTCCTACCCGAAAAAGAGCTGGATAATAAATTTCTAACCAATAATAGTAGAGTTTAAGAGAAATAAAACTCAAAATAAAAGGAAGAAGTATATAAACCCTTCGTATCATTTTTCTTTCTCGAAACAACATGACCACTCCAAAACTCATTGGAAATAATATCCCATGTTGTCTGATTAAGGTGGTAAAAACAGAAAAAATGATTCCAAAAATTAAGAAACTGTATTTAGAAGATTCTAAGTATCTAATAAGAAAGAATACACTTCCTGTCAGTCCCATTAGA
>JBCBCD010001412.1:0-1661 GCA_038530915.1 Bacteroidota bacterium | reverse complement strand
AATTAGGTCGTCTTATTATTTTCATGAGATTATGATTTGTTATTAAGGAGCCTCCAAGGAGGCTTTTTTTTATTTAGGGACTTCTCTTGTAGGCATAATGTGATCTTTCCTCCATTAAAAATTCAAATTCCTCTATTAAAGACTTCTTGTCACCTCTTAGGAAACAATTCTTGACTATAATGTAACCCTGTCTTCTTTTATAATTAACAGGATGTTAATGCTTTACAAGTAAACGCAAAAACAAGTTTTTATTCTAATATTTGAAAAATTTGAATAAAAGCTGAAACACCATTAAAATGAACCGACTAGTCATGAAAAAACACTTCACATTCCTATTAACATTATTGCCTTTCATTTTTATTACTAATTCTATCTGCGCTCAGGATCAAACAGAAACTGTTAGCCTGCATGTCAACTGTCCTCAAGGCTGTGACATGAATTATATTCGTCAGGAAATCAAATACCTCAATCATGTACGAGAACAAGGACTAGCCGATGTTCAAGCTTTTATCACTCGAATACGAGCAGGAAATGGTGGAGATGTATATGAATTGTTGTTTACAGGGAAAAAAGATTTTGAAGGCATAGATCAAAAGCTAGTTTATGAAACTAATCCCAATCAAACATGGGATGAGATAAGAGCTGGTTTACTTAAGAGAATTGAAGCAGGTGTATTGCCTTACCTACTCAATTCTGGATTTGAAGAAGAAGTAAGCATAAATGTGGATTATGAAATATCTCAAGGTATAGAAAGTCCTGTAGCACAATCTGATCCTTGGGATTACTGGATTTTTGAAGTCAATGGATCTGGTAATTTTCAAAAAGAGTCTCAACGTGAAAGATTCAATGTGGAATTTGGAATAGAAGCCAACCGAATTACTGAGCAATGGAAATATGAAGGTAGAGCAGAGTTAAACTTCAATGAAAGCACCTTTGATAGTGGGGAAGAAGTATTTATCAGCACTCGTACTCGTCATTTTTTTAATGGCTCAGTTGTAAGAAGTCTGGGAAAACGTTGGTCAGCAGGTGTATTTGGCAACTTTAGACATGATACATTCAGAAACTTAGACTTGTCTTACAGCATCAGTCCAGCCATAGAATATAGTTTGTACCCCTATTCTGAAGCTATAAGAAGAGAAATCACCTTTGTGTATCGTATGAACTTAGAGCAAAACGACTATATCGAACAGACCATATATGGCCGAACCACAGAAGGTTTAGCCCGACAATCATTCACCATACGTTCTCGCTTCCGCCAACCCTGGGGTAATCTTTTTGCTTCTTTTGAAGCATCCAATTATATGCATGATTTTTCCAAAAACAGACTGGTGCTAGATGGATTTGTGAGCATCCGAATATTTCAAGGTTTCAATGTTCGTTTTAGTACAGAAGTGCAGTTAATTCGTGATTTAATCACTCTACCAGGGGGAGAGTCTTCATTGGAGGATATTTTACTGCGTCAGCGTCAGATTGCTACTGATTTCACTACAGAATTTGGTATGGGTATATCTTATACTTTCGGATCTGCATTTAATAGCATTGTAAATCCGAGGTTGTGATCAATGTTCAATTTTCATTGTTCATCATTCATTGCTAGTATTTTATAGGTCCTATGGCATAGATATTACTGCCTTCACTGGAGACCTAACTTGATCTATCAC
>JBCBCD010001411.1:0-1662 GCA_038530915.1 Bacteroidota bacterium | reverse complement strand
TAATCGACTTTCAAAACGAGCGACATTCAATAACATAATGGCTAATAGAGCATGCGCTTTTGATGAATCAGGAAAATATCCAATAAGCTGTTTCAATAAACGTATGGCTTCAAAACACAGATCCATTCTTATTATTTGTTCGTGATGTTTTGAATAATAACCTTCGTTAAACAGCAAATAGAGGGTATAAAAAACATTTTCTAAACGCTCAGATAAAGATTTCTCATCAGGAATCTCAAATAATATGTTTTGAGTTCTAAATTTTTGTTTTGCACGGTAGAGTCTTTTGTTAATCGTCGCAGTAGTTGTCAAAAGCGCATTAGCTATTTCTGTAATACTGAGACCACACAAGGATTTTAAGGCTAGTGCTATCTGAGATTCAGAAGATAGACTGGGATGGCAACATGTAAAGATCATTTTTAGCGCACTATCTTTCTCTTGATGAAGGCTGATATCAAGTTCTTTTGTCAGGTTTAAAGCTAAATCTGGTAAAATTTTATTTTGAAACAACTGATCTCGTTTCAAATAGTTAATTGCTTTCTTTTTTGCCACATCCATGAGCCAGGCTTCAGGATTATTGGGTATAGAATGGATACTCCATTTTTCCATAGCTTCAACCAAAGTATCTTGCACCAAATCTTCAGCGATTTCAACTTGGTTTAATCCAAAATAACGAACCAGTATAGCAAGCATCCTGGCATAATTATGTCGAAAAAAATGAGCTGCTAACTGATTCGGATTTGTTCTTGTTTTATTTGAGTCATGCACCATCTACTATAGGTCTTACATATATTTCAAAGTACTTGAGTAAAGGAGATGTTTTGGAAATATCAATGGCCTCCTCTAAATCAACGGCTTTAATGATAATAAAGCCAGCAATGATTTCTTTAGCTTCTAAAAAGGGACCATCCATTTGAATATTGTTTTTGCTTTTTAAATGTGCCCCAAGTTGTTCCAATCGATTATCTGAAATGTAATGTTTTTCAATTGTAGTTACCCATGCTCTGTATTCTTCCAAACGTTTTTGTAGTTCCTCCGGCGAATAATCCAATTTCTTTTTACCCTTAAGTAGAATTAAAAATTGCTTCATAGAAATGCTTTTTTCAGAAATTGATTCAATGGGCTTATTTCCTTAAAATACGACATAATCTCATTATGTAATAAAGCCGAATTCAACCAATCATTCAGCACAATTTCTTTCATGGCATAAAATTGTTTGTTAGCAACAAAGGGCGTCTTTTCTAATGATGCTTTAACTGTAGGATCTAGTCGTTTGGATTTTTCACCTTTTAAAGCTCCAAAAGAAGAGACAAAAGATGGCTGATTGATTATCTGCAAGAAAGCATCTGTCTCTTTGGCAATTAATGATCTTACCTTTTTCAAATCTGCACTTCTCAATTGAAACAAACCACCTCCCACATGGATTTTTTCAGCACTGATTCCTAAATAATATCCCGGATAGACCGATTTTTTGCCTCCTACAGCAAATCCTGCTTTGAGTAGGGTATGATAAGGGGTTTTATCTTTAGAAAACCGAAGATCTCTATTGATTCGAAACAAAGCGTCTTTTGAATGAGGTGAAATACCAGGCTCTATTTGTATTAATTACTGGATAATTTTATCTAACAACCCTAAAAATGGATTTTTGACTTCCTTTTCATA
>JBCBCD010001410.1:0-1662 GCA_038530915.1 Bacteroidota bacterium | reverse complement strand
AATTCAGTTGCTTAAAAAAGTATGAAAATACTCGTTACTAATCTAAAGATTATCTACGAGATTGTCGTATTGTTTTACAAAAAAACACAATAGACTTCTAAATCGTTATCGAAATTCGATCGAATAAGAATTGTGATCGATAGAAAGCCCTCTAGCCCACTATTTTTAGTCTGCTAAAGCCACTTTGACTCTTCAGAACCTGTATTTGTGTGCCAATTCGTTCTTTTAAGTCTTTCACGTGAGATATAACTCCAATAGTTTTTCCACTGGCCTGAAGGTTTTCTAAAGTAGTGATGACCGTATCCAAAGTATTTTCATCTAAGGTTCCAAAACCTTCATCAATGAATAAGGATTGTATTTTACTGTTTCGTCCAGCTAAATCTGACAAACCCAATGCCAAAGACAAACTCACCAAAAAACGCTCCCCTCCTGATAAAGTATTCATCGAACGTCGATAGTTGGCTTGATACCTATCCACAATTTCTAATGATAGGTCTTCTCCTTCTATTCGTTCAATAATGTATCTACCACTCAGCAATTCTAAGTGCAGATTGGCCAAATGAATCAATTTCTGAAGGGTTAATGACTGGGCAAAAACCCTGAACTTCTTTCCATCAGAAGAACCAATGATGTCATTCAGTTTTGCCCACCGTATGTATTCTTTGTTTTGCTTTTCAACTGCTAGTAACAAATCTTGAGCTTTTTGCTTCAATTTATTATGCTCATTGATTCTTTCTGTAATAGCACCTTGTTCTTTTAAAGATTCATCCATTTCGATCCTTAATCGATCCAATTCTGCCATCAACTCGACTATGTTTTGATCATAAGTATTCTTTTCTTTAAGCTCCTCCAATTGCAATTCCAGATCTTTGACAGACTGCTTTGTTTCTAATAGTTTTTGATGAAGTTCACTTTTTTTAGTAGAAAGATCGTTGTAAGTCTCTTCGTCTAAGGCAAGGGCTTTAAGGGCGGTAATATTTTCAAAACCTGCCATTCTTAACTGTTGGCTGAGGGTAGTTATGCTCTGTTGGATTTCTCTTTCCAGCACTTTGATTTGTGCTAGGTCCTTTTTTTGGCCTGCTTGAAGGCCTTCTCTTAGTACTTCGACTTCCTGTAATGATTGTCTCACCTCTTCAAAGTGTTGTTGCAATTCCTGGATCTTTCCTTCGAATAACTGTCGCTCTTTCTTTGGGTCTTTATCCCCTAATATTTTAAATCTGTTTGCTGTAAGTAATTCCAGGCGAGTTTGCTCCTGTTTGAGTTGCTTTCTTCTGGTATCTGTTTTTTGCTGTATAGATTTGAGGTTCCTACTGATGGTTTCGATCTCTCTTTTGTGACCTACCCGGTCTCTTTCAGCCACACTTAACGCTTCTTTTTTTAATAAAAAAGCATTCAACAAATCCGTCAAGCTTTTGATCAATTTATTGAAGGTAGTAGGATCAGCCTCAAATTCAAATCCTAAAGGAGCAAGATCTTTTTTAATAGTAATGCCAAGATTTTTTAATCTAGTTTGTTTGCCTTTTATCTGACCTTCATAAGTATGAATTTCCTGATTGGCTATTTTTATCTCAAACCGAAGCGCATCAATAGAACCTTGAATCGATTTAAGTTCTGTTTCTATAGATTCGATTTCATTGAGTAGTGCTATTACTTGTTCTTTAC
>JBCBCD010001409.1:0-1664 GCA_038530915.1 Bacteroidota bacterium | reverse complement strand
CCAGCATCCTAAGGATATTAAAAAATCATCCATTGAAGCTTTTTTATTAGAAAATACAAAAAAACGCAAATGGTCAGAATCCACTCAAAATCAAGCGGTGAATGCAATTAAATTTTATTATGAAAAAGTATTGGGGCAAGCACGAACCTTTTATGAATTTCGCCCCCGAAGGAGTAAGCAATTGCCTAGTGTTTTTAGTGAGCAAGAAGTGGAGCGCCTTTTTTCCGTCATTCCAATTTGAAGCATCAAACCATCCTCATGATGATTTATAGTGCAGGGCTTCGGATTGGCGAGTGCATTCGGATGCGTAAAGCAGATTTAGATTTTGATCGGAATACGGTTTTTATCAAAGCTGGAAAAGGGAAGAAGGATCGAGTATCGGTCTTATCCCAGAAGTTAAAGGAAAAATTAAAGGATTATTTAGCTTCCTATCAACCTGATTATTGGCTTTTTGAAGGGCAAACTGGAGGTACTTACAGTGCCACCAGTATTCAAAAAATATTTCGTAGGGCCGTTGACAAGGCGAATATTAATCCTTTTAGTACGGTACATACTTTACGTCATAGTTTTGCCACCCATTTATTAGAAAGAGGAATAGATCTGCGAACCATTCAAACATTGTTAGGACACAGTAGTACTGAAACGACTCAAATCTATACACACATTACTCAAAAAATGAAAGATAAGTTTGTGAGTCCTTTGGATTTTATCGATCTTGATGGAAATACTTCAGAGGAATCAACCACTGGAGATACAAAAATATAATTAGCTACTCGGAACTTTCTTCCGGGTATACAGATGTTATGTTCAATTAGAAAAATGAAAGAATTAGAATCGATTTGGCGAAAGCCTATCTATCTTCCCTATCTGCAACCTAATTTGACAAAAGAAATCATTGAAGACGCAGAACAAAAACTTGGATATAAATTACCAAATGAATTAATCGAATTGCTGAAAATTCAAAATGGTGGTTACATCCGAAAGAACCTTGAAGAATCAATAAATGAACAGATTTATGGGATAGGACCATACTTTCCATCGTTAACAGATGTTGATTGGGCAGAATATAAAGATTGGGTGAGTTTTGAATTAGAAGGATTAATTCCATTTGACGGAGATGGACATTGGTACATTTGTCTGGATTATCGAAACAACAAGTCCACACCCGAAATTACATATGTTGATACTGAGTGTGATAATCAGGAGAAGGTGGCGGATTCATTTTCCGATTACTTATCTCAATTGACACTAACAGTAGATGACGAATTGGTTATCAGTACTAATGACACAATTGGAGAAATTGCCAATCAACTCGAAAGCATATTAAATATCAAGTTTGAGGAACCAGACAGTTTTGCTCATGGATATGATGTATATAGAAGCAAGTTAGACAATTCTTGGATTTGGTTAAGTCCTAACCTTGTTCCAAATGGATTTGTAAGAAAAAATGAGGACAGATACGAGGAATTAGTAAAGTTATCCGAAGGAAGAACATCTAGATTTCCTGAAATACCTGAAACTAGTTTGCTAATTAGTTTCTCTGAAGAAAAAACGAGAGAATTTGTTATTGAGAAGCTTAGAAATAAGCAAATTGAAATTAACCCACTCAAAGAAATAGGTACAAAGTGAATTCATTTGGTTATAAAAACATTTAGCAAGAACTT
>JBCBCD010001408.1:0-1670 GCA_038530915.1 Bacteroidota bacterium | reverse complement strand
TCATTACATCGCATTTTCTAGCTAACAATATTCTGTCCCGCTGGGACAGTAATATAAAACATCATACATTTTGAAACACTTCAAGAAAATGATTGTAACCTTTCTGGTTAAAATACGACTGTAGAGTAAAAGCAATTTGAATATGAAAAAGCTTCTGCTACTACTTTTACAATTTCCACTTTTACTCTCTTCACAGTCCACTGATCTTAAAAGCATAGATGGCGCATCCATAACTATTGCTCCTAAAGACACTTTGCGTTATCACCTAGACTTAAAAAAAGATGAATTTGCCTTCATGGAATTTGACCAACAGGGGGCTGATATTGTGATACATGTTAAAAATCCAGAAGGAAAACTCTTAATGGAGTTTGATGGAGGCAATGGCAACCAAGGCCTTGAACTAGTATTGATAATACCTAGTAAAACTGGAGCATACCAATTAGATGTATTCCCTTTTGAAGAGCAAAAGAAAAGTGGACAATTCGAATTTAAAATCAATAAAATCATAAAAAAAGCCAAAGACAGGGCTGGTCAGTTGAATCAATTACTTTCTTTTTGGGCTGGATATGAGCTCATTCCAGGCTTTGCAGTTTCTATATTCACTTCTGATCAGGTTTTATTTCAAAAAGGCTATGGATATAGTAATATCAAAGATAAAAAGCCTTACACAATTGAAAGTATCCAAAACATAGGATCTGTTTCAAAAACATTAATCGGTATTTCTCTCATGAAAGCTGTTGAAGAAGGCAAGCTATCACTGGATGATCCTATCAATGATTACCTGCCCTATGAAGTCATCAATCCTTATTTCCCAGATGAAGTCATTACCATACGACAATTGGCCAACCACACTTCCAGTATAGCTGAAATGGATGAATATGAAATGACCTATCTCCTAAAGGAACCCTTTAGCTATGAAAAGGGAGAAATAACCAAGGGGGAATACAAAGAGATGAAGTACTATGAAAAAAATCGTCCTTATGAAATGGATAAATTCTTACATGCTTTACTTGCTAAAGAAGGAGAGCTTTACAAAAAGAAAAATTTCCTCAAACAGAAGCCTGGTGAAAAATATTCCTACAGCAATGCAGCCGCTACTTTAGCTGCTCATATTATTGAGCTGGTTTATAATATGAAATACGATGAATTTACTCAAGAACACATTATCCAGCCACTAAGAATGAATGATACCGGATGGTCATTCGAAACAATTGAGGCCAGTAAACATTCTGATCTGCATTTCTACAATCATAAAGTACTCCCCAAATACACACTAATCACTTACCCTGACGGTGGATTGCTCACCAATGTAAAGGATTTGACCACCTATCTACAAGCCAACATGAAAGGATTTGAAGGCAAAGGTGGAATATTGAAAACTGCCTCTTATCAGGCGATGATGAAGCCTTCTCTTTCTAACAGCCAACAAGAACGTAAGAGTCGCAACTATGGGGTATTCTGGGCGCATACCGGCACACATATTGGTCACAATGGTGGCGATCCTGGTATTGTATGTTATACAAGATTCAATCCAAAAACAGGAGTAGGGCGAGTATTTTTAATGAACATGATCCCGAATACCCCGCTAGCTAACGAAATGTTTGGAGCCGTTTGGGGACTTATTGGTGATTATGGTGAAGTAATGGGAAGAGAGATGAAGAAAAAAGGAG
>JBCBCD010001407.1:0-1671 GCA_038530915.1 Bacteroidota bacterium | reverse complement strand
GTTTCACCCAAAAAAGCCCTGCTTTTTTGGGTGAAACGAACACAAACAATATAAAATTGGCTGGCGAAAAAGCACGAAGGGCTTTTGAGACAGCCCCCTTTTTTATGTTCAAATGCTTCATTTAGTCCTAATTTCCCTTCATCTGCCTAGTCAAATCAAATAAGTACAGCAATGAATTAAATAGGTACAGCCTTTCTTTTTGCTTTCCTACACCTTTGAACTATCAATAATGATTGATTCTTCAAATACTTCTTTAAAAACTACAAAACAATCAAACAATGAAACACAACTTCTCTTTTCTATTCAGGTATGTACTTTTTTGTATTGCTATTCTTACAACAAATCAACTGTTAGCTCAAGGTGTTATTTCTGCAAATGGAGGCGCAGTATTGATAAGTTTTGACGATACAACACCAGGTATATTAAATGGTGACTTTAGGGCAAATGGAATTGATGCTAATCCTGCACCGGGACAATTAGATGATGATGGAGTGTACATTGACGATTTTATAGGCGATGCTCCAAGTCTATCGGCAATATTTGGTACAAGTCAGGCTAAGTTTAATAATGAGGTATCTAATGGCAATGTATCCACTCAAGGTATTTATGGATTTAATATAAATGGAAGTCGGACTTTGGGTATTAAACCTTCTTATTTCAGTTTTAGTAGGGCTGGTAGCCAAGTCGTATTTAAGTTTGTTAATAATACAGGAGTTACACTTAATGCATTTAGGGTTCAATTCGATATTTTTGAAGCCAATACCGGAGATTACAACACAGTTATTGACGCTTATTTAACCAATGATGTAACTAGTCCTAAATATGGAAGAGTACGAGCCTCTCACACTACAACTGGACCTGGTAATTTGGAGTTTAAATGGAGCAATGCCCACTCTAAAGATTTTATAGCTGTCTCTGGAGTAAGAGTACCTGATGGTGAAGCTATTTACCTCAGGTTTTATATTTATGAAGGACCATACTTTAGAAATAGATGGCTGTGGCAGGATGAAATTGCTATTGATAATATCAAAATCATAGGTGCCAGTAATGTAGGTCTTTTGCAAGGATGTTCCCCTCCTATAGCTGCTTGTAAAGACGTTACTATTAACTTAGATGACACAGGAAATGCATCCATTTCTCCGACTAGTGTGGATGATGGGAGTTCAGCAGTTTGTGATTTGCAACCTTTAAGTGTCATTCCTAATACCTTTGACTGCAACGATATTGGTAACAACCCGGTAACACTTTTTGTAAGAGATGTAGAAAATTATGCCAGTAGCTGTAAGGCTAATGTTTTGGTACTTGGTAAAGAAGCACCGACAGCTCTATGTAAAAATACTACTGTACAATTGGATGCTACGGGTAATGCCTCAATAACTACTTCAGATATAAATAACGGTTCTAGTAATGCATGTGGAGATATTAGCCTCGCATTAAGCCAAACTGCTTTCACTTGTAGCCATACTGGTACTCGAGATGTTACATTAACAGTTTCTGATCAGTATAATAATTCCCAGACTTGTACAGGTACAGTTACCGTACAAGACAATATCGCTCCAACTGCAATCTGTCAGGATGTAACAGTACAATTGGATGCTACTGGCGATGGTTCTACAACTGCAGATGCAGTTAATAATGGATCTGGTGATATTTGTGGTATAAAATCCCTGT
>JBCBCD010001406.1:0-1679 GCA_038530915.1 Bacteroidota bacterium | reverse complement strand
GTAGCTATCACCGGAGAGTTAAAGAAATGGCACAAAGTCACCCTCACTTTTGATGGCCCAGAAGTTGATGAACAAGACGAATACAATCCTTTTTACAACTACCGCTTGAATGTACATTTTACCAATGGTGACAAACACTACAAGGTCCCTGGTTATTTTGCTGGTGATGGAGATGCCGGTGAAACCTCAGCTACAGGTGGCAACAAATGGCGAGTACATTTTGCGCCCGATCAAATTGGGGAATGGACCTATAAAGTATCTTTCCGCAAAGGAGATCAAGTAGCCATCAAAGAAGCAGAAAATGCTGGTAGCAGCGCAGGCTTTATGGATGGAATGAATGGAACATTTACAGTAGCACAAAGTGATAAAAGCGGCCGTGACTTTAGAGCCAAAGGAAGATTGCAGTATATAGGAGAACATTATTTAAGATTTGCTGAAACAGGTGAGTATTTCTTAAAAGCAGGTACAGATGCTCCTGAAAACTTTTTATCCTATGCCGATTTTGATGGTGACTTCCACAACGATGGCAATAAAGATCATTTGGTAAAAACATGGGAACCTCATATTAGGGATTGGAAAGAAGGAGATCCTCACTGGCAGAATGGCAAAGGCAAAGGAATGATTGGTGCCGTTAATTACTTGGCTTCAGAAGGACTAAACGTATTTTCCTTTTTGACCTGCAACATCAAAGGAGATGATCAAAATGTATATCCTTATACTTCTTACGATGTATTGGACAGAATGGATGTTTCCAAACTAGATCAATGGGAAGTGGTCTTCGAACACGGCCAACAAAAAGGCATGTTTTTACATTTCAAAACCTTAGAAGTAGAAAATCAGGGACTGCACGATGGAGGAAATTTAGGTCCACAACGCAAATTATATTATCGCGAACTCATTGCTCGTTTTGGGCATCACTTGGCACTCAACTGGAATTTATGCGAGGAGAACGGGAAATGGAAAAAGAGAAATCCAACCCCTGAGCAATATACGCCTCAAAGAATAGCGATGACAGAATACTTTTATCGCAATGACCCATACAATCACCATTTAGTCATTCACAATGGTGTCCCTTTTGATGATTTGTTGGGTGATAAATCTAAGCTGACAGGGCCTTCTATTCAAACTCACCATGCTGACTTTCACATTGTACACCGTTCAGTATTGCGCTGGCGTAAACTTTCAAAAGCAGCAGGGAAGCCTTGGGTTGTGTGTGTAGACGAACCCGGTGATGCTCAGCATTCCCTTTTACCTGATGAGGAAGATCCTACACATGACATTGCCCGTCAAAATGCCCTATGGGGAGCATTCATGGCCGGAGCTGCTGGAATCGAATGGTATTTTGGCTACAAGCATCCTCACTCTGACCTTACTTGTCAGGATTTCAGGTCGAGAGACTTGATGTGGGATCAAAACAGATATTTATTAAGCTTCTTCCATGAGAATAAGATCCCTTTCTGGGAAATGGTTCCCGACGATGAGTTGACTGGCAGAGAAGACGACTATGTTTTTTACAAAAATGGTGAAGTCTATCTTTTTTACCTTAAAAATGGGGGTGAAATAGCCAAGCTCAATATGAGAGCCGTCCCGGGAAACTTTGAAGTCAGCTGGTTTAATCCTCGTACAGGGAAATTTGCAGACAAAAAGATCATACGCAAAGGTCACCAGATGTTTGGCAT
>JBCBCD010001405.1:0-1681 GCA_038530915.1 Bacteroidota bacterium | reverse complement strand
TGCCTGTGGAAATTAATATCACTGAAGAACAAATTGCTAAGGCAGAGTCGATTCTCTTATCAGATGGCGAATCATTTGATGATGAGAGAAGAGACTTTATAAAGAATTTTCAAACAATAGACCTACAGGCGGTACCTGGAAGTGGAAAGACAACAGCTTTACTTGCTAAACTCCTCATCTTAGAGGAGTTTCTTCCTCTGCCAGATAATAGAGGAGTTTTAATTCTATCGCATACTAACGGAGCTGTTGACGAAATAAGAGAAAGGATAGCAATTTTCTGTCCAAAGTTATTTTCTTATCCAAATTTTGTGGGTACTATTCAGGCGTTTGTTGACACTTTTATGTGTGTTCCACATTATGTCAATAAGCACAAAAGAAAACCCTATCGTATAGATGATGAAGTCTATGAACAGGGTCATTACATGCCGCATCAATGTAGAGGAGCCCTGTCAAGAAGGAACGACGCTGAAAAAATACTTCTAAAGTCAAGGTTATCTAATGAAGATGATCTAATCTATGGCTTTGGAACGATTGGAAATTTTCCATACAGTAATAAAAGTAGACCTACATATAGGGGATTACTAAGATTAAAAAAAGAGCTTAGAGCAAAAGGAATTCTATGTTACGATGATGCCTATATTCTTGCAATCGAGTATTTAGAAAAATTTCCGAAAGCAAAAGGAGTTATTCAAAATAGATTTCATTTCGTTTTTGTTGATGAAATGCAAGATATGGATAAACATCAGTACGACGTTCTAGAAGCATTATTTTTTGACGGAGGTAATGCACCATGCGTCTATCAGAGGATAGGAGATAAGAACCAATCAATCTTTAATGGTAATGTGAAACTCAATCAAGTATGGATCAATAGAAACTCTATTTTGAATATAAATGGTAGTCATAGGCTTACTCCACAGGTTGCGGGAATTATAGACTGTTTAGCGGTTGAAAGAGATGAGGAGTTTCAGGTAATAGGTTTAAGAGATGGAGAATTAAAACCTCATTTGTTAGTTTATGAGGATCGAAATATTGATAAGGTTCTTTTTGAATATTCGAATATTTTAAATCGTTTTATTCATAGTGGACATATTGACCCAAACTTACACAAAACATTCAAAGCTATAGCCTGGAGAAAAATCCATGAAGATGATGATAAAATTGCTCTTTCTGACTATTATCAAGATTTCAGTATAGAAACTCATGTGAGAAAAATTGACTTTGTATGTCTTGAGAGTTATCTCATTAACATAGATTACTATAGTAAGACTCTAGAATCTGCGAGAAAGAATATTTTAAATGCTCTAATTAGGATTTTGAGACTTGAAGATGTAATAGATTCTAATGGTCGCTACTTTACTAAGCGTAAACTTCTACAGCACCTTAAAGAGGAATATTATGATCAGTATGAGGACTTAAAGCTTCACCTATACCAGTGGTCCATGAAACTGGTTAAGGGTTTGAAAGAAGATGTCTACCTGTCGGTAAAGGAATATTTAATTGATTTTTTGAAAATCTTTGAAAAAGAAATTTCTAGTTCAGAAAATTTTATCAATGAAAGAATTGAGTTGTCAGAGGCGGATATAGTTGATGGGGCAACACAAGGTGAAAAAGTAAGTAACTTGGTAAATTATCATGGGTTTGATATAGAGGTTTCAACTGTTCATGGAACGAAAGGACAGAC
>JBCBCD010001404.1:0-1689 GCA_038530915.1 Bacteroidota bacterium | reverse complement strand
GTTTACTGATCCAAAGATCATATCCACCCATCCCATCTTCTCGATCAGTAAACGATTAAATGAAAATTGGACAGAATGGTCTGCACCTATAAATTTGGGGTCCTCTATCAATACGAATGAAGACGAAATTGGGGCTTCCATTACTGCAAGCAATTCATTTCTCTATTTTCATAGAAAATCCAAAACCCATTCTGATATCTATCGAGCCAGTATCAGCAATGGAAATACTACCTTATTAAATCCAGCGCTTGTAACACTACAGTTTGAAGCACCATTGAATGAAGTACCTGAAGTTAAGATCCAACAGCTTAGCCCAAGCAAGCAGCTCAAGGTCTTACAGCAAGAAGACGAAAAACTAATCATGCTGACAGAAGAGTCAGAACCCATGCTGGTTTCAATGTCTACTCCTAATACTTTTTCAAGTAGCAGAGTATTGTACATGAATCCTCCTATCGATACGATGATGCTTACTCAATGGAGGGCATTACTAACCAATGAGCCTTACCAAAAGAACGAAAAATTAATTGATCTGAGTCATTTCAGAATGATGCTTTAAACATCATATGTGATCTCAACTTCATCTGCAGTGGGATGAGCCTGGCAGGTAAGTATAAATCCATCTGCTACTTCATCATCATCCAAGGCAAAGCAAGCTTCCATTCTAACACTGCCCTTAGTTACCTTGGCCATACAGGAGGAACAAGCTCCGGCCGTACACGAATAAGGAGCATCAATTTTATTATCTAATAAAACAGCAAGGATTGTTTTTTTCTCAGGAACCTCTATAGTGTGTGAAGCACCATCCAACTCAACTGTTACGGTTGCACCTGCAGCTCCTTTTACAGTTGCCTTACTTGCTACTTCATGAGCAGAAATAAAACGTTCCGTATGAATGCTTTTTTTATCAATACCTGCTGAAAGAAGCGCTTTTTCTACATTATCGATCATATTACCAGGACCACATACAAAGTATTCAGCCTCTTTATGTCGTGCCGGTTTTTCAGATAGAAAAGTGTTTACTTCTTTTGATCCTATTCTTCCTACTTTTCCTTCCCAGGATATTACTTTCTTACTAAATAAGCCTGCAACCTTCTTTGACTTGTTCTTTAGGGGCTGAGAAAGAATGTTATCAACTTCGATTTGACCTGAATATTTTTGCTCCAATTCTGCTAATTCATTCTTAAATATGATGCATTCTTCATTGCGATTACCATACAATAAGTAAATTTTACTTAAGGGTTCTTTTTCTAGTATGGTTTTAAGAATAGACATTAAAGGAGTGATACCACTTCCCGCGCCAAATAAATAATAAGTTTTTGGATTATCTTCATTTAGCTTTGTGGTGAAGCGACCTTCAGGAGGCATAACTTCGAGTACGTCATTTTCTTTAACGTTATCGTTGAGAAAGGTCGACATGATACCTCCAGGAACTTTTTTGACTGTTACTGCCAGCTTTTCTTCAATAGGGCTACTACTCATGGAATAAGATCTTCTTACCTCTTGATCATTTTTCATCATCCTGAGTGTGATGTACTGACCATGGGTATAATCGAATTGTTGCCTAATATCGGTAGGTAAATCAAATTCAATACTTACGGTATCTGCAGTTTCTTGATTGATCTTCTTTACGGAAAGCTTATGAAAGTTTGAACTCATTGGAAAACTAATAAATTAAAAATTCGATAAATC
>JBCBCD010001403.1:0-1690 GCA_038530915.1 Bacteroidota bacterium | reverse complement strand
ACCATGACCAGGATACCCGCAAAACAGGATAGCTTCTGTTTTCTCCACATAAGGCTTGATAATCCTTGGGCGACCTTCTATCAACAAAAGAACAGTAGGTGTTCCAGTAGCATGAGCCATATTTATCATTTCATCATGAGAAGGGTCAAGTGTCAGGTCTCCAATATTTCCTTTGAATTCACTGTAAGGTTCTTCTCCTATCGTCAACACAACTGCATCGGCACTTTTCATTTGTCTAATCGCTGCATCAGAGAACGGGTAAGATCCCAAAATGATATTGTCTTTGCCAAATTGAGTGCAAAGTGCTTCATATAGTGTAGGCACATCTTCGCGATGACGATTTTCATCAGCACCCATCCATTCCAATGTCCAAGGGCCATTGAGCATCTTCCTTGAATGAGCGGCAAAACCAGCCAGGAAAATCTTTTGGTCGTTTTTCAAAGGTAAAAGGCTATCATTTTTTAACAGCACAATCGATTCAGCTGCGGCTTTTTTTGCTATTTCATAATGTTTTTTATGTCCTATTGAACTCGCCTTATCTTGAATAGGATAAGGATGTTCGAATAAATTCAAATCTTTTTTCAATTGCAGAATCCTTCTTACCGATTCGTCAATTCTCCTTTCGCTAAGTGAACCTTCACTAATTAACTCTTTTACTGTTGAAGCAAAATCATAGTGATTACACGACATGGCCATGTCTATTCCAGCATTGATGGATGCCAATACAGCTGCCTTATAATCTGTAAAGGCAGAATGCATGTCTACCATTTTGGTGATGTCTTTTATATCTGTTACGATGACACCATTAAATCCCATTCTCTTCCTGAGCACTTCGTCAATGTAATACTTAGAACCATGTACAGGTTCTCCATTCACTTCCCCGCTATTAACCATTACCGTTTTTACACCTGCTTTTAATGCTTCTTCAAAAGAAGGAAGGAAATGTTCGTACAAAATCTGATCTGGTATTTCAGCCGGCGTGCGATCCCAACCTGATTTAGGATCAGAGTATCCAATGAAGTGCTTGGCACAAGCAGCTAGTTTAAAAGGTTCAGTCTCTGCATTTTGATAGGCATCAACAAAAGCTCGTCCTAAGACTCCACATAAATAAGGATCTTCACCAAAAGTTTCATACAATCGAGGCCAATATGGATTTTTCCCAACATCCAGGACAGGTGCAAAATTCCAGGATAAACCTAAAGGAGCTGTTTCCTTTGCCACTATTCGAGCTTCTTCACGAATGAGCGCTGTATCAAAACTACAACTCAAGTTTAGGTTGTGTGGAAATATCGTTCCTTCATCAACATAATTGGCTCCATGCACATGGTCGATACCAATAATAAGTGGAATCCCCAATCTCGATTCTTCAATAGCTATGCGTTGCATCTCCGTAATAAAAGAAATCCATTTTTCTTTTGGCCCGGTACCACTTAGGAAAGAACCTACTTTGTGCTCTAAGATGGCTTCTCGAAATAAATCAGCATTTAGGTCCAGAGTTTTAGTACCATCTAGTGTGATGTTACTAAAGCAGATCTGAGTCATTTGTCCCACTTTCTCATCAAGTGTCATTGACTGCAGTAATTGCTCAATATTTTGATGGGTTGCCTTTTCTGTCTTAACGATATTACAAGAGTGAAACAAAAGAAAGCAAACAAGCATTAAATTAATAATAACCCTCATACTTATCGTT
>JBCBCD010001402.1:0-1695 GCA_038530915.1 Bacteroidota bacterium | reverse complement strand
TAAATTTTTGAAGTGTGCAATTTTTTGTCCTTTCGAGAAGTCTAAGCTTACTTTTTTGCTTGTTTTTGATGGAGTGTGGCCCAACTCATCAACAGACATCTTACTACTATTGACAGAAGCAAGGGGCTGAGCCTGAATGGATATACTGGTAAAAAAACAAGCCGCAAAAAATGCAATGACAAATGAACACCTTTTCATAATAGTTGGATTTTTAGAGTCTTAAAAATTGTACCCTTCAAAGATGCAGTCCCTACCATCCAAGTACCTATTCAAAAGCGTGCAAAAGCTTATTTCCTGGTTGCAAGTCAATAAAAAAAGCTTTTCTATTCGTTGCAAGCAATAAAAAACAAGAAAACATAAACAACAGAAAATCAACTATTTACTGGTTGCACTAGGTGGATAACCAAATCGTTCCTGAAAACTCTTCGAAAAATGGGCTACATTCTTATACCCAACTTGCCAAGCAATTTCAGAGACATTCAATTCTGTTGTTGTAAGCAATTCCTTAGCTTTATTCAAGCGAAAGTTTCTAATATAAACAGAAGGTGAGGTATCTATTAAAGCTTTCATTTTGCGGAAAAGCTGAGAACGGCTCATCCCAATTTTTTGGCAAAGCTGGGGCAAACCAAAATGTTCATCCGCATAATGATCACTTACTATTTTTTGTACTTTCTTAAGGAAGGCATTTTCATAGTGGATCGTTTCTTCTACTACTTTTTCCAGTGGAGTACTATTCAAATACTCTTTAGAAAAATGAGCCACCATGTGCCTTTGTCTTTCAATCAGCATTTCCAGACGCACTAAAAGTTCCTCTTTATCAAAAGGCTTAGTAAGATAAACATCCGCACCACGACGCAGTCCAATTAACTTTGATGGAGAGTCCGCTTTAGCAGTTAATAATACAATGGGTATGTGACTGGTTCTATCATCATTTTTTAAGGTATCACAGACTTCGTATCCATCTTTTTCAGGCATCATCACATCACTGATGATCAAATCAGGAATTTGATCTAAGGCTTTTTCAATCCCTATTTTACCATTATAAGCTACTTGTGTATTGTATTTCCCTTCAAAACAACTCTTTAAGTAAATAACCACGTCCTGGTTGTCTTCAATAATTAAAAGATGAGGTTTTGCACCATCTATCCTTGCGGCAAATGGTTCACTGACGGCTTCCAATGCTGCTACATTTTCTTGCACCTTATAATCACTTATGAGCTTTTCTGCTTCTCGGGTCACAGGTAATGTAATCAAAAAGCGTGTCCCTTTTCCCAGCTCACTTTCTACCTCAATATTTCCCCCCATTAGCTTGACCAATTCTTTGGTATGGGCCAAACCAATACCAGTCCCCTCTCCTTCTCTGGTTGAGGAACTATCGACCTGATAAAAACGATCAAATACATGTGGCAGGTCTTCTTCGGCTATGCCGATACCTGTATCTTTCACTGTAATTTGCAGGCATTGATCGTCGCCTGTTAGTTTGACCAATATATCCCCATCGGAAGGAGTAAACTTGAGTGCGTTGGAAATGAGATTAGTCAATACTTGTTGGATTTGAACCGGATCATAATCCATTTCCAATACTTCGAGATTGGAAAAAAAGCGGAGCGATAAATTTTGACTATTGGCGTAGGTATGAAAAGACTCTGTGATGTATCGAAGATAAGGCACAATATCTCCCAGTTGAAGCTGAAG
>JBCBCD010001401.1:0-1697 GCA_038530915.1 Bacteroidota bacterium | reverse complement strand
CTTTTGAGTGGTTCTAAACAACGAAACTAATGGGGACTCCTCTTTGGATATTTCCTTGTTCAGCTCCATGGCTTTTTGAAGCAACAACTCATGAAGTCCTAGTATTACGTCTTCTAGTGATGGATAATGATAAATCAAATTACTATGGCTAATACCAATCTCCTTTGCGAGCTGACGTATGGATACATTGCCCACGCCCTTTGCATTGTACAATTCAAGTGCTGTAGCTAAGATTTTTTGTTTTGTTTTTTTCATTTAGTCCAACTGGTCTAAAAAATTAGTACATTTGGACTAAAATTAAGCAATTTGATCCATGAAAAGAAAGCAGATGCCTCAAATTACCAATAGCAGATGGTTTCCCACCTTTCTCACGAGGTGTATTCATGAGTTCATGACTTGGTTTGTCCATACCACCAATGCAGCAAAACCTTTTATGCCTGTCGTTGAAGAAGGCCTGCAACATGCAAACGGATTAGTTGTAATTGACAAAAAAGGAGGAGCCGGTTTCGAAACCTTGGCAGTTTTCTTAGACAAATCTTTAGAAGTAGTTCATGTAGATTCTGAACCTTTTAATGCCAATAAAGAAGGACTGTACATTAGTGTGAACTCTTTTCACCAATTCAATCCAGAGAAAGCGAAAGAAATATTGGAAAAAGTTGCTCAAAAACTTCAACCTGTGGTAGTCGTCGAAGGAAATAATGATAGTCTGTGGCAAGTATTTGGGATGACGGTTATCGTCCCGGTCACGGTACTTCTTACGGCAATTTTTGTTAAACCTTTTCGCATTGAACGACTAATTTTTACGTACCTGATTCCTATTCTTCCTTTAGTAACGCTAATCGATGGATTTCTGGCCCTCTTTAAATTATATGCTCCTAAAGATTTGGATGCGTTGACGGCATCCATAAACCAACCCGATTATGTTTGGCGTTCCGGTAAAATGGACAATGGCAGGGGAGGAAAAATCATATACTTGTTGGGCCATCCACAGTAAAATTCCTTGCTGAATGCCATCAAATTAAAAGCTTAGGTCAAAAAACCAGCAAAAGAAAACTATTTGGCATGATTCGCTTGCCATTCCTTTACAAGAGGAGGCAATTCCGCGCCATCGGCAACGAATATGAGCGATGCGGAATTCATACAATACCGAAGACCAGTTGGTGCAGGGCCATCATTGAACACATGCCCAAGATGCGAACCACTGCCACTATCCACTACCTCTGTACGAATCATCCCATGGCTCTTGTCTACAATCTCTTTTACTGCATTTTCTTCAATAGGTTGGTAAAAGCTAGGCCATCCGGTACCTGATTTAAACTTATGCTCAGAGCTGAACAAAGGTTGGCCAGTGGCCGCCGAGTAGTATGTTCCTTTTTTCTTATTGTCCCAATACTCCCCAGTAAAAGCATACTCCGTGCCCTGCTGGCGGAGAATGTAAAACTGTTCTTTGGAAAGTAGCTTCTTCCACTCTGCTTCTGTTTTTTGAATGGGATATGTATGACTTTCAGCTTTGGAAGTAGTTTTGGTCTGGCAGGAAACGTTTATGTAGACCAAGCAAAGCGCCAGAATAAGTGGTAATCTCATAGTTTTCTTTTTCTTTCAATATCCCTAAAGGTACTTCATTTGATTCCCATAATCATAGATGACCTTAGAACACGACAGGAATACAGATTAAAAGTCGCTTATACCAGCCATAC
>JBCBCD010001400.1:0-1697 GCA_038530915.1 Bacteroidota bacterium | reverse complement strand
CCACTTACAGAAATGGTCGGCAGATTCTAGCGGGAACTTTACGAAGCAATAAAAAGCGCCGCCCGGTTTGTAACTCACCACCTCTTCCATTTTTGAAAGTCTATTGTAGACGGTATTTCTTCTTCGATCGTATTCTTTCTTGACCTCTTCCAGGTAATCATCCTCTTCACCCAACATAGCTTCAGCTAAAAGTTGTCCCAAAGCCGGAGGACTCAATCGAAGCTTGGCATAGCGAGTCAGGTTTTCCAATAACTCCTCATTTCTTGTTACCACAGCTCCTACCCTCACGCCACAAGCACTAAATCTCTTGGATACTGAATCTACAACCACTACATGGTTTTCTAATCCTTCGAGATTAAGACAAGAGAAAAAGGTCTGGTCATCAAAACAAAACTCTCTATATACTTCATCTACTATTAAAAATAAGTCATGCTTCCTGACCAATCGCCCGAGTTGTAAAAGCACTTCCCTGGGATAAAAAGTCCCCGTAGGATTACTAGGGTTGGTAATCATAATGGCCCTGGTTTTTTCATTGATCAAAGCTTCAAACTCTGCAATGTTTGGCAAGGCAAATCCATCATCAATTTTACAAGTGATTGGACGGATATTTACATCGGCTATCTGTGTAAAACCATTGTAATTGGCATAAAATGGTTCGGGAACAATCACTTCAGCAGCACGATCCATACAAGCATAGCAAACCAGTTGAATGGCTTCAGAAGCTCCTGTGGTCACAATAATCTGATCAGCCTCTACTTTAATTCCATTCTTCAGGTAATATTCTGTTAGTTTTTTTCGATAAGAGGCAATACCAACGGCAGGACTGTAGGCGACAATATCTATTGGGGTTTCCTGTAGCTTCTTAATCGCATATGGTGGCGTTAAAATATCAGGTTGTCCAATATTGAGATGATATACTTTTTTACCCTCACGCTTAGCCTGTTCTGCATAAGGAACCAACTTTCTGAATGGAGAAAGTGGTAGTTTTTTAGCCCTTAATGATGTACTTGGCATTGCTAAATGATTTGTTGTTTATAAAATTGACGCAAGGTATAAAATTTAGCAATGCCAAGACAGGACTTTTATCATTTTACAGGTATTAATTTGTTACTATCTATGGGAGCAAATGAAGTAAATGCTTCCTCTGGAACTTCTGTATAAACATTAATATCAGAAAGTTGACGTGGACCTCTATCTCCTGAAAGCAAGATACCACCATACTTTTTATAGTTTTTCCAAGGACCAACTATTCTGGGCTCCTCATCGGCTGCAGTGCTGAAAAATTCCCATTGAGAAACCAAGCTGGAAGAATCTATGTGAACTACATATTTATTCTGCGGAGTTCTTCCTACTGCGTCAAAAGTAAGTTGTATCCGTTCTGTTGCATTCTCTTCCTCATCTTTTCCTTCCCCTAGGTAGGTTAATGTAACACCTGGATCCAATAATTTATATGGCATTACCAACCAGTAAGCATCATTGATCCAAATCGCTTTTCCTCTTTCAGTTAAAGTTTTGAGGGTATCTGCTTCTGTTAATTCATTGCCACCAATGGATACTTTTCCGGTATTGTCATTGATGTTGACCAAATATACTGATGTATCAGCAGGTATTTCTATTCTAACATTGCCAGTATATTTATCCCACAACAGCCTTCTTCTGCCAAAGAAATTCCAATCCAGGTAGCGGGTGTTGTCCCA
>JBCBCD010001399.1:0-1703 GCA_038530915.1 Bacteroidota bacterium | reverse complement strand
GACAAAATCTTCTCGGTCAAAATGCAAAACTTATTTTTTTAGTTTTACTAAGTACACTGTGAAATAAATTATTTAAGCTTTTGAAGCCATCTTTTCAGCCCATACTTCGTTGCATGCTCGTACCGATATAAATCGCTACTGTGCTGCGCCTCGCCTGGCCTGAAAATCTGGTGATTCAAAAACTCAACAAACTTTTTTCACAGTGTACTAAGTTAACTGATACTTTAATCAGTTGCTTCTCTCAATCACTGAAGTCGACAAAGAATTCATTTATATTCCAAAGTAATGATAGAAAACTTATCTATCGTACATCAATTATATACAATCAAATAAGATATCAAATTAGTTCATGTAATGTTCAAAATTTGTTTGAACCTAATAAAAGTTTGCAAAAACGTCACTTTAAGTTTACAATTTGTAAATAGATGGTATAAATATTCACAATTGTAGTATCTGGGTAATAGGATATTGTTACTCTGAATGATGCAGAGCTGACAATATACAAATTTTGTGTTAAGATAATTAGAAAACGGATGCCTTAGTACTTAGTTTAAGGAAGTGGTATGTCCAACTTTTGGTTTTACCAATCCATTCTTCAATAAATACTCGGCAATTTGTACTGCATTAGTAGCAGCCCCTTTTCTTAGATTATCGGCAACTACCCATAAATTCAGGCCATTTTCTATCGAATCATCTCTTCTAATCCTTCCTACAAAAACTTCATCTTTATCTTTTGACATTAGCGGCATAGGATATTGATTAGTCGATAGATCATCTAGAACGATCAAGCCATCAGCTTCACTCAACTCTTGCTTTACGGTAGCTATATCAAATGGTTTTTCAAATTCGATATTCACAGATTCGGAATGTCCCCCATCAACCGGAACCCTTACGGCTGTTGCGGTAATTTTTATTTGTGGAGCACTCATAATTTTTCTGGTCTCGTGTACCAGCTTCATCTCCTCCTTTGTGTAGTCATTTTCAAGGAAGATATCACAATGTGGAATACAGTTCCTAAAGATAGGATGCTGATACGCCATCTCTTCTTCTTTGGGTTGAAAACCTTTGCGTTCCAACTCGTATTGCTTAACTGCCTTCAAACCAGTACCGGTAAAAGACTGATAAGTTGAGATCACTAAACGCTTGATATCGTATTTCTTATGTAAAGGAGCAAGCGCCACTACCATTTGTATGGTTGAACAATTAGGATTGGCAATAATCTTATCTTCTGCTGTTAATTCTTGAGCATTGATTTCAGGAACAATTAATTTTTTGTCAACATCCATCCTCCATGCCGATGAATTGTCAATAACTACCGTACCTACCTCGGCAAATTTTGGTGCCCATTCTCTTGAAGTAGAACCTCCGGCAGAAAACAAGGCAATATCTGGTGCTAAGGAAATAGCTTCTTCCATGCCAATTACAGCATATTCCTTGCCTGCAAAAACTACCTTCTTACCTATTGAACGTTGTGATGCTACGGGAATAAATTCTGTTACTGGAAAATTCCTTTCTTCTAACACGCTACACATAACATTTCCAACCAGACCTGTTACTCCAACGACTGCGACTCTCATGTTGAAAAATTTTAAAGTTGGTTAATAATAAATATTCCTAAGTTTCTTTGAGTGACATTCATTACTTAGACGTTGTTTAAAAACTCCTCAATGAATGCTTGGCAAATCATCAGGAATTCTTAAGCA
>JBCBCD010001398.1:0-1704 GCA_038530915.1 Bacteroidota bacterium | reverse complement strand
TTTCAAGTTAACGAAATGCAGCTATAAATTATAGCCTTTGTTGTAAGTAGTTGTTTTCAATTTTCATTCCTGAATTTTTTAGGAACCCAGCATCTCATATACATACTCTCCAATTGGCCATTAGGAAAACTCACAGTATAAAATGATTGATCTCCACCGAAACAATCTTCATTTCCATAAATCTCAGGTTGAGAGTTCCATTTTTTCCCAGCGTCAATTCGGTCAAAAATTTCTATTATGTCCTCATAAAACCCATTTTCGAAAAGTAAGTCCTTGGTATGAACCCGTGTCATTTTTTCCGAATATTCTTTTTTGTCCACGTCAAGGGCTAAAACAATTAGCAGTCCATTCGTAAAAACTTTTACGTAATCGGCAAAACAACCAATGCAGATTTGAGAATAATGCTCAATTAAAATAATGGTTTGGCTCGGAAATTCTGTCCGTATTTCATTGACTTTACTCAAATATTGGTCCCTTACCTTAAGCTGATTTTTCAATTCCGCATGCATCGTATTCGCAGATTGGAAAGGCGATTCCGTTATACTCTTTTTGTTTGCAGAATCAATCTGTCTACTTAAGTCCGAGATTTTGACTGATTTGCAACCAACAAAAAGAATTGAAGTCAGATAGAATAAAAAAGAAAGTTTACGTTTCACAATTACTTACAACTTGTTTATATGGATGTAAAATACATCTATATACCCCCAAAATAGGAATAAAACCGATGATCGGAGTTGTTTTTTATATTAAATATCAAAGTCATCAAAGGGGTTTTTAATTCTATCAAGACTTGTTGTGCTGACATGGGTGTATATCATAGTAGTTTTTGGGCTATTGTGACCTAAAAGCTCCTGAATAAATCTCAAATCTGTTCCATTTTCCAATAAATGTGTTGCGTGACTATGCCTGAGTGTATGTAGGGTTATTGGTTTGGAAATACCCGTCAGATGCAACGAACGTTTCAGAATCTGTCTGGCACTGACAGCCGTGTACATGCCACCATTTTGCCCTTCAAAAATAAACTCAGTTGGTTTATAAAATTCAAGATATCTCTCTAATAGGTCAATCATTTGTTTGGGAATGGGAATATATCTGTCCTTAGAGCCTTTGGCAGACCTTACGTGCATAAACCCACGTTGATAATTAATATCTTTTATTCGGAGCTTTAGAGCCTCGCCAATTCGGAGACCACATGAATAAAGAAGGCTTAGCAACGTTTTATGCTTAAGATTGATTGTGTTTTGTATTATTGATTTTACTTCTTCAATGCTAAGTACCTCTGGCAATTTTTTTGATTTTTTGGGACGCTCCAAATTCTCAGGAATTAATGTTTTGTTACCCTGCTTTCGATAGAAGAGTTTAATAGCATTAATCATTTGATTTTGGTATGTATATGAAAACCCGTTAGCCATGATATAATCCGTGTTAAACTTTAAAACATCCTTTTCCGAAATTTCAATAACAGATTTTGGGAAATGAAATCGGAAAAATATAAGTAACATGCTTTCATAAGTATTAATGGTGTTGCGGCTATATCGCTTTTGAGCCATCCATTTTGTAAAGCTTTCTATTTTATACTCGAGGGCATCGGCAATTTGATTACCAATTAATACTTTTTTACCCTGTACTATATTTTCTTTAGATGATTTATTGGACTTCAGAGAAGAATAATCAATGTAGTATCTTTCTTTTCTTAAGTATTGG
>JBCBCD010001397.1:0-1711 GCA_038530915.1 Bacteroidota bacterium | reverse complement strand
ATTTTTTAGAAAAACAAACAGATCCTAAATATACCCATCCATTTTACTGGGCAGCCTTTGTTAACATAGGTGATATGAGTCCTCTGGGAGTCTCCGGAACTGATAAATTGTATCGTATAGGCTTCTCCATTGGCATTGGAATTGCCGTTTTCATAATTTTTTTTCAAATAATTCGAAATAGGGGGTAACACTTTTTTCTACCAATTGACTAAAGGGTGATTTTAAAGTAATAATCACTTAATAGCAATTAAAATGAAGTGCAAATTAAAAGTTTGGCTGCTATGCCTTGCAATAGCAGTCCAGGGAGGATTGTATGCCCAAAACCTAACACTCAATGTACTGGCCAATGCCGGAGACTTACAAGAAAACAATGGATTCACCTTAAGTTGGACACTGGGGGAAATAGCGACTGAAACATTAGCTAATGATTTTACCCTGACTCAGGGCTTTCAGCAGTCATTGCCGGGTATCTCCAATTTAATCGTTATTCCTAACAATGTAATTGCGACTAGTAAAGTAGCAGTTACTGCCTTTCCCAATCCGTGTATCAATCACTTAAACATTGAATTATATGGAGACTTAAAAGAAAAAACGATACAGATTTTTAATCAACAAGGTCAACTCATTCGGACTTTACAAGCCTTACAGCAGCAACAAATTTCTGTACATGACTGGCCAGAGGGCATGTATTATTTAAAAGTACAAGGCGAAAAAGCACAAAGGCTGAACTCCATTTTAATCAATAAAATATAATCCAATCAAAAAATTCAAAATAATGAAATCAATCTATTTTTCAATACTATTTGTCCTCATTTTCATGACCTTTGGGCTTGCACAAACTCCTCAGGCCATGAAGTATCAAGCTGTTGCAAGAGATGCCAATAATCTGGTATATGCCAATAAAAACATCACGGTACGCATCACCATTTACAAAGAAGAAAATAGTAGTACTTTAAACCTGATGGTCGAAGACCATATTTTACGTACATCTAATCAGGGCTTATTCACCTTATACATTGGTGAGGGAGAAGGTGGCTATGGAGATGTGGATGAAATTGACTGGAGCTTTGGGAAACATTATCTAAATGTACAAATTGCTTTAGAGGGAGAAGAAATTTTTAGAGACATGGGTGATAGTCCGCTTTTGTCAGTTCCTTATGCCTTGTTTGCAGAAAATGTTAGGAATAAAAACGATGGAGATTTTGACCCCAGAAACGAATTACAGGAAATCAGCTTGGTAAATAATCGCATTCAACTCTCAAATCAAGGTGGAGAAATTGATTTAAATCCATATATAAGTCAGTGGAATTCGACGGATGAAGGCATTGAATATATGGAAGGCAATGTAAAGGTTGATGCCTTAAAAACAAATAGCATTGAAGCCCAAACCGATAGACTCAGTACTACCTACAATGGTATGGGCATTACATTTAATCCTCAACCGTTCAGCTTAAGAAATGCATCAATTACTCGTGATGAAATAAAAATGGTTAATGGCTCCTTTGATTTTGAAGCAAGCCCCTATGGGGTTGAAGTAAAATTAATCAATAATGGACATTTAAGAAATGAGAGTCAACTTGGTTCAAATGGTTTAACTTTCAAATCTTTTGTGGATGATCAAAAAGAATCATTTCTTTCCAGAGAGAAACTTTCATTCACAATTAATGAGCAATCACATGAAAATAAAACCAGTTTAAATCTAACAGCAAAA
>JBCBCD010001396.1:0-1713 GCA_038530915.1 Bacteroidota bacterium | reverse complement strand
TGTGCTCTTTGCATTGGATGCCATGCTTAGAGATGTGAAGTTGAAAGAGTTGACTAGTTCGTGAAAAGCAAACAGCCTATCCTACAATAAGATAGGATAAGCTGTTATTCTTGTTATTTATGTATTATAGTGGATAGGGTTAACATTAAAGGATCTATGAAGTCACATTGAGTTTAATAAACTTAAAACATTAGAGATTTCTTTCAAATTATTATTATTTAAATAATCTAAATCCCCAATATTTCCATTCTCAAGCCATAGCTTTAATGTATAATTACCATTTTGCTTGATTGCATAGATAAAACTACCGACATCAGAAGATCCAAGATTACAAAGATAGGCAGACTCAAAACTTTCAAATTCTAAATTAAAATCAAACTCCAAAATAAAGTTTTCCGTTTGCTTCCCATTTTTGAAAACTTGCCTCCTTATTATTCCATTTCTATCCTTATAAATTCTTTTTAATTGTGTATTAATTCCTATCTCTTGAATTAATATATCAAATTCAAAATTCTCGTTTTCAAAGCTATAGAATACCGAGTCAAAAGAAATAAAAATATCTGAACCTAAACTAACAACATTTTGAATAAATTGACAATTGCTTTGAGATATTGCAGCTTTTGATTCTAAGTTTAAATTAGAATTAGTTGAACAGGTAAATAGTATAAAATTTAGACATAAAAGTACATTTCTAATTGTATTTCGTAGCATCTGTATATTTTCTAAGATCAAAAGACGTATTTGAAGTCGTTCTACTCTTCAATTTACGGTAATGATTCTTTCCTTTATAATTATATGATTTATCACGCCCTATTGTAACTTTACGTTGTTTACTAAAGTCTATAATCCTAGTTCCGCCTCCATATTCAATTACATTTCCAATATGATTATCATTTAATTCACCATAAATTTCTCTTAGAGGTAAACCTAACTCTGATCTTACAACATTTTCAATATGTGTTGCTTCAAATTCTCTGTATTGTCTAAGTTTTAATTTAAAAACAAAGCTTATTGGAGTTACCTCTTCTCCAAACGCTTCGCCCGGCTCCCATTCTCCATGCGTGTCCAACTTCATGTGCAAGCGCAACTTGTTGGGGCATTTCTTCTGGATTAGAATTTGGATTCACATATATATCAGAACCTGTTCCTTCTCGAGGATAGTTACCATCCTCAGGTGAAACCTTAAAATCTTCCGTACTGGAATGAATGGTATGCGTATGTTTTGATTTCTTTAAATCCTTCCATATTGCCCTAAAAGTATCTGAATTTTTTTTCAATTCCCTAAAGTGTCTTTTTAACTCTTTTTTGTCTTCTTTTGACATATTTTCAGAATATTCAATTCTCATTCCATCGGGATCAATAAACTTAACTGGATTATTTGCAGTATATCCATAAGGTGTAAAACTTATGTATTGATCAGCCAACGGATCCACAGCATTCCATCTCCCAATCGCCGCATCATACCACCTTGCTCCATAGTCTAACCAATTCAGTCCAAAGTCTTCATTCAATTCTTTACCGTTATACCGGTACTGACTCTCTCTCCCCGCATCATCCATCAACCAAGGGCCTTCAAAGCCCAATCCAAATGGATAATAGTGATTTTCCTGCAAAATGTCACTAGTAACGGCATTATTGGTCACATCGATGAAGTTGTAGGGGTATGTTCTTTTGTCTTGTTACAAAAGAACCAAAAGAACAAGGCTGTATTTC
>JBCBCD010001395.1:0-1713 GCA_038530915.1 Bacteroidota bacterium | reverse complement strand
TAAAAGTTGAAATGACAGATCCAAATCGATAAGTTATTCTTTGACCATTACTTAAAGGATAAAATAGGTTGGGGCCGTGGCCCCAACCTATTTTATCCCTAATACATGCAAAAATAATTCAATTACGAGCTTAATCGCAACTTCAATTAAATAATTAATTGAAGTTGCATGAAAGGCTGGTCACCTCACTAGTGAGGTGACCAGCCTTTTACAAAAAGGTTGAAGACTTTTTCCTGCAGATAACTCGTGACTACTTTGTATTTTTGCCCCACAAAAGAACATTAACGATGAGAAATCTACTTCTACTACTCTTTATTCTTGGGTTTACCTTTAGTAGTAACGCTCAAGACAGCTTATTGATCGATAGTTTACAAATGCAATTGGATAGAATCCTTTCTCAGGATGGTGCACCTGGTGCAACGCTTGCTATAATATTACCTGATGATCAGAAGATAAGTCTTGCATCCGGTTGGGAAGATAAAGAGGAAGAAGACATCATGTTGCCAGGTTCTCGAATGCTCGCAGGTAGTGTTGGAAAAACCTTTTTCTCAGCGCTTGCCCTAAAATTAATAGCTGAAAGGGATATTTCACTGGATACACTCATCGCTCCATGGTTTGAAGAAGAAACCTGGTTTGACAGCATACCTAATGCTCAGACCATCACCCTTAGAATGTTGATGAATCATACATCGGGCATTCCCAGATACGTTTTTCAGCCTGACTTCTTAGCTGCACTAAAAGCCAACCCGATGAAAAGATGGCAGCCAGCAGAATTATTGGCTTTTGTATTGGATAAAAAACCAGTTCATGCTGCCGGACAAGGTTGGGGATATTCTGATACCAACTATATTATACTAGGGATGATAGTCGAAAAGTGGGTCAACAAAAGCATTTATGTGGAGGCAAAAAGAAGAGTGCTTGGTCCGGTTGGGCTTTTCCAAACTCGACCTTCCTATAAACGGCAATTGACCGGACTTACTCAGGGACATGTGGGTGACTTTAACCCATTTGGTTTGCCTAAAAAAGTAGTTTCAAATGGAGTATATGCCATCAACCCTCAATTTGAGTGGACAGGCGGTGGTTACATGAGCAATGTAGATGATTTGGCTAGATGGATCAAAGCTGTTCATACCAGAAATGTGGTTCCCAAATCACTTTATGCAGATTTTGTACAAGCTGCTGATCTAAAAACTGGTCAAGCTGCTGAATTTGGCTATGGCCTGGGCACCTTTGTTTGGGATACCAAGTTTGGAACCCAATATGGTCACTCCGGTTTCTTTCCCGGCTACATCACCATTGTCGAATACAATCCTGAATTGAATGTTAGTATTGCAATACAATATAATTCTGATGGAAGCGGTGGAAGAAATCTACACAATAATGTTCTCACAATAATGGAAATGGTAGCCAGAAACTTAAAGTAACCCATAGCGCATTAACGCTAAATCATTCTACCTATGAGAAACACAATTGCAATTTTGTCCCTACTACTATTATGCAATTACATACAAGCTCAGATTGTAAATACCGAAGAGCTTCGATTCAATTCAACTGACAAACCATTTATTGGATTGGTGGATGTGAGTTTTGCAGTGGTTAGAAATAAAGCAGGAGTCTCATTAAGACCAGGAGCAGACCTTAGGTTTGAATTATCAAAAGGCAAAAGCAGATGGATGATGTTGGGTGGTTATAAACTTTCAAGATTTACCAACT
>JBCBCD010001394.1:0-1718 GCA_038530915.1 Bacteroidota bacterium | reverse complement strand
CTAAAGGATCATAGAGAAAGACTAATTTACTGGGGAACGATTGCTACCGACAGAATAGTGCAAATATTACCATTTGGCGAAAATTGGCTGAAGGCAATGGAAGATATGAGGAAAATAGATCCAACTATTGACCGAGAAATAAATTTTAGGATATATAAAGACTTTGAATCATTAAGAGAATATCAGTCGAATTGTATAAGTAAATTAAAGGATAAATTAATTCTAACAACATAATGGCAGATTTTTTGCAGACTACCCATCGAGATGTTGCTTGGTTTAAACAGGCCGATGAATTAGATCAACTTGAAATGAGACCTCCTTTCCAAAGGAATTTAGTTTGGACAAAAAAGCAAAAAAGCTTTTTAATAGATAGTATTCTTAATGGCTTTCCAATTCCCGAATTGTATATGCAGGATATTGTATCTGAAGAAGGGACAAAAAAGTATATAGTTGTTGACGGTCAACAAAGGATAACCTCATGTCTGCAATATATAAATGGTGAGTTTGAAATTGATGACAAGGACAGTCCAACTTTAGGTGGATTATCATTTGATGATCTGACTAAAGAACAAAAAAAGAAGCTATACTCTTATCAATTTTTAGTTAGGTTGTTACCTGAAATATCTGACATAGAATTAAGAGAGATATTTCAAAGATTAAATAGAAATAATGTAATACTAAATACTCAAGAGTTAAGGCAAGCAACCTATTGGGGACCATTTATTCAATTAATGAATAAGTTATCCAAGAATAGTTTATGGTCGAAAGTTGAGGTTTTTACTTCTACAGATATTAAAAGAATGAGAGATACTGAATTCATTAGTGAGTTGACTATTGCAATGATGTATGGTGTTCAAAATAAAAAAACCACACTTGATAAGTATTATAGATTATATGAAGAAGAGTTTGATGAAAAAGTAGCAGTTGAAGAAAAATTTGAAAGAACCTTAAGAGAAATTGTAGGAATCTTACCTGAAATCGGTTCTACAAGATGGTCAAAGAAAACTGACTTTTATACATTGTTTATCCTAGTGAGTAAATCTTCAGATCACTTTCCATTATCTGAAGAAAAACGAAGTGAAATCCGGCAAATTTTATTAAAATTTGGAAGCGAAGTAGATAAATACGTTAGAGTTGAAAAGGAAGAGGGGGATACCTCAGGAATTGCTGAAGAGGTTACTCAATATTCATTGAATCTGAGAGCTTCATCAGACCTAGGGGCAAGGAGAAAACGTGAGGAGGCATTAGCTAGAGTGCTAATAGCTGCAGAATAATAAACTGCATACAACGGTCAGTGCATGGCGTCCATATTGGTCTCCTTCGTCGCCCAATACGGCGCATGCACTGACCGTTGTGAATTATGACTTTACAACTCAATCTCCCATTTTGGTTTGAATGGTCTGTTAGATGTTTGAATATATCTCAAGTTGGCAGTATTAAAACTTTTGTGCATGTCTGAATGTCCTCCATTCTTCTCAACCTCCCAAACATGTAAAATTTCATTTCCAGTACTTGGGTATCTTAATGAATATGGCTCAACTAACCTTTGGGCTCCATCATACTCCACTAATACAAGCAATCTATTTCTTGCAGCCCTTCTAATTTGATCCAATGAACTCAATACTTGACCGTGTTGAACCTCGGGGAATAATGACCTGCTAGCAGGTCGTCCAGTTGCATAAGGCATCGAAACTAATTTTACCTCTTCCAAAGATGGT
>JBCBCD010001393.1:0-1719 GCA_038530915.1 Bacteroidota bacterium | reverse complement strand
TAAAAAAAAAAATTAATTTTTGTTGTTGTTTTTGGGGTCGTTTTTAAACCAAAACCTTTTCCCCACTTAGATATTTTATTTTCTTGTGGCCCCATAACGAGTGAGGTGACCACTCTACTCTTTAAAACTAGAAGTACACCTTAATAAGACTGCATCAATTTTAAAAGTCAATTAACAAAAGATAATTAATCTCTATTAGCAGAATTAAAATAAAAAGGAAATCTTAACTGAGTAAAATATTTTAACGAAAAACTACTCTTAATTTCTTTCCTTTTGCTTTTCGTACGGAATAAATTCCGTCCTACTCAAAATGTACCATCCAATCGTACTCCATAACTAATCGGCGCTTCAATCAAACCAGGACGATTGATGTAAGTCGTGTTGAATACATTATTCACAAAAGTGGAAAATTTAATCTCTTCTGAAATCTGATAAGAAGCTCTTAAGTTGAGCAATCGATTTCCGGTATTGTTAGCAGATCGGAAATCTTGGATACCCGGAATGATCAGATTGAATATGGCATCTATGGCTTCCTGATGACTGTTGTAGAAAAAAGCTCCACCCAAAGTAAATGACTTATAAGTCAACTGTGCATCTATCTTAGCACTTTGTCTGGATCTATATTTGAGTATATTATCATCCGAGGAACTATTGTTAGAATTGATCTGTGCAATGGTGCCTGACTCTCCAGGTTGTATACCTCTATTGTCAAACTCTAAAAATCGAGGATCTATGAATAGTAATCCAGCCAATAGTTGTGATTCCAGTCCCAAGATTTTGCCTCTCGCTGTCAATGAAATGTCTAAGCCATCGATATTAGTATCTCCTATGTTAAGAGATTGAAAGCCAATTTCATCAAAATCTTCTATCAACAAAAAATTGAACTCCATCATATCGCTATATCGGGTTCTGAAGGCTGCTATATCCAAGAAACCTTCCCAACTACCCAGTTTCAAGCCTTGTTTTAAGCCCAATTCCAGTGACCAACCGGTTTCAGATTGTAATTCCGGATTGGGTACTACTGAAAAACCGCCAACATCTGTAAAAATGAATTTCTCAGCAATGGAAGGAAAACGATAGGCTTGCCCCCAGCTTGCTCTCAAGAAAGTATAATCCATCAATTGATAATTGGCTCCAAAACGGAATACAGGCTTGGCTTCTTCCTCCTCGGAAGGATCTACTTGTATGAAAGGCAATTCAAATCCAGGATTGATGATGGTATTGCTTTCGTATCGGAAGCCTCCACTTAAATTGAGCTTCTCTCCTACTTTTTTATCAAATTGGATAAAAGCGCCCAGATTGCGTGCATTGATGGTTGTATCACCATATAAATCAGAATCTCCGTTAGCTCCTGAAACGACTAAGCCAGTCGTTAATGTAGCATTGATCTTGCTGAACTTTCTTTGAAACTGATAAGACATGTAATATTGGTCTGAAGTATTGGATCTACCATTGCTCACTTCATTATTGAAATTGATGTATTTGGTAATGAGTTGGTGTCTGTTTCCTGATTGATCAAAATAGGTCAATATCGGGTCTATGTATATGCGGGTATAATCTGATCTGGAATCAGTTCCGGGAAAACCACGGTATTTATCCTCTTCTCCACGCCAAAAGAAATAAACATTGTTGACACCTGTAGCTATATTGACATTCAGTTGTGCTGTAAATCGATCTGAAAAGCGATACCTGTTGCGTACACTTATTCTACCAAACTTA
>JBCBCD010001392.1:0-1721 GCA_038530915.1 Bacteroidota bacterium | reverse complement strand
TAGCCGTCTTGAGTTTACCTATCAATGGTATGATTGGCAGTCTGCAGCGCATGACAAGACCAATGCACCAAGAAATAAGTACATCAAGAGCAAAACTGTAAATGTATATCCGGATACTTTGGTTTGGATTCGTGATTTCAGTTACTCCTACAACGAGCCGATGGCGCGTAATTATTTTTGGCACCCAGCTTTTGACGACTATCCTGTAGTTGGTGTTAACTGGCACATGGCCAATGCATTTACTTTCTGGAGAACAGTATTTTACAACGCTCGCCGTCCTAAGAATACTGTAAATACTGAAAACTTCCGTCTTCCTTCAGAGCACGAATGGGAATATGCTGCAAGAGGTGGCCATGATTTATCTCCATACCCTTGGGGTGGATATTACATCCGAAACTCAAAAGGTTGTTTGTTAGCTAACTTTAAACCTGGTCGTGGTAATTATACCGATGATGGTGGTATGTATACTGTAAAAGCAGATGCTTACTTCCCTAATGATTATGGTTTGTACAATATGGCCGGAAATGTTTCTGAATGGACACTATCTGCCTTTGATGAAAATTCCTATTCTTTCCTTCACGATTTGAACCCTGATATTCGTTACGATGCAAAGGACACTGATCCTGAAGCTTTCAAACGTAAAGTAATCAGAGGTGGTTCCTGGAAAGATGTAAAATATTTCTTACAGACAGGAAGTAGAAACTGGGAATATCAAGATACTACGAAATCATATATTGGTTTCCGTTGTGTGCTGACTTTCTTGGGCCGTTCTATCAACGATACTTTCTAAGAATTGGATTAGAATTTCACAAAAAAATGGATATCACATGTCGTGTGATATCCATTTTTTGTGATAATCACAATTATTTAAAATTTTCACGTCTTAATTCTGTTACTTTTTTCTGTATGCTCATTATTTGGTTGACGATTCAATCATTTGAGTAAAGTAATATTACTAACCTAAATTTAAAATTCACTAAAATGAGTTTCTTCAAGTCAAAAACATTTAAGTACATAAAGAACTTTGTAATCGGTGCTGGTGCAGCAGTAGTATTGTTGGGAGCACTTTTCAAGTTGGAAAGTTGGGAAGGTGCCAGTGAAATGTTGATCATTGGTCTTTGTACTGAAGCAGCTATTTTCTTAATGCTAGGTATCTTAGGTCCTGAAAAAGATTATTACTGGGAAAAACTATATCCAGGTCTAGATAAATACAATGCTCCTATGCAACCTTTGACAGCCGCGGCTCCTGGTATTTCTGCAGGTGCACAACTTCCTTCTCTAAACGGTGAAGTAGTAGAGCAGCAATTGGGTGGTATGCTGACTGAGCTTCAAACCATGTCTCGCAGTTTATCTTCTTTAAAAGCATTACAAGAAGTTGATTTTTCAGGTACTAGCGAGCAAATCAAAGCTATGAACAACTTCTATGCTAAAATGAATGAAGCTATGGCTGATTTGAGTGATACGGTTGAAGATACCAGAGTATATAAAGAAAATCTGGTACAGTTGAATAGCAATATTACCAGTTTGAATGATACTTATGGTAGATTAAACAATGTATACGGTAACATCATCTCTGCAATGTCGCAGGTGAGATAATCGATGCGGATCCATTAATTAAAAAATTTAGAAAAAATTATAATCAACTATGGCAATTCCTAAGGATCCCCGGCAGCTGATGATCAACCTGATGTACCTGGTTTTGACAGCACTATTGGCGTTGA
>JBCBCD010001391.1:0-1722 GCA_038530915.1 Bacteroidota bacterium | reverse complement strand
TAGAATACCTGCCTGTCACGCAGGGGGTCGCGGGTTCGAGTCCCGTCCAGACCGCATTTTGTTCGGCGAAACACTTGAAAAACAACAAGTTATAAAATCAAAAAAGTACCGCGTTGTCGTTTGAGTTGTCGGATATTAAAGATAAATAAAAAAAGTGTTGAGTGCATTGCATTCAACACTTTTTTTGTGCTTGCCTATTTTGAATGTTTGTTAATTTATTGTTTTATGTTTTAATTAGTAGTGGGGTTACAATGAAATTTGAATAATAAACTTAATAACAGTTAGTTAGGAATTGAAAAATCAAACGGTTGTCTTGGAAGTATTGTCAGGCTTTATTGTGTCGCATAAGGTTAGCTATATGAAAAGCAATAGAAAGTGCTCTTTTTAACTTCTTGAGATAAAATTAGATGATTGTATTCTGTAAAAGACTGGTAGAATTAAAAAAGAAAAAGGCTTATCTCAAATACAAGTAGCCAAACAACTCAATACTTCTTTCTCAATAATCAGTTGATATGAAAGAGGTTAGATGATTCTTCCTATTGTTACTGCTAATAACTTGGTATATAGTCTGTTATCCAATAGGAGGGATAAATAAAGCAGATCTACTAAAAGATCTGGATATGGTAAGAAGAATTAAACATATCATTTCTTTTAAAATAAAAATAAGGAGTATGTGCTCTTTGTATTAGATGTTATTCTTAGAGATCTCAAGTTGAGATAGTTAGCTAGGTTGTAAAAGCAAACAGCCTATTCTAACCTTAGAAAGAATAGGCTGTAACAAAAGTTATAACATTTAAAGGCTAGGACAAGGCCATCCAACTCTGTTTAAATGGCAATACATCATTTCGCAGTATGCGATATCATCGGATGTAAAATAGCCGGAGCCTTTAACTTCTTGTATAATGGAATTAACTACTTTTTTAGATTGATTAATATTCAAAATTCTAATTTGTTGAACTCGGTATTGATAAACTAGCGAAATTCGAATTGAACCAAATATCAATTCACTACCATTTTCTTCACTTTTGTTATTAAGGGACAATTCGATAATCTTCTCTAAGAATTTTTCCTCACATTTTATATAATTGTAAGACGGGATTCCAGGGGAATTGACATATAGTACTTCTTCTATAATCCTTTTTTTATAAGAATTTGAATCTAGTGAAAAAACTAGTGGTACAATATACTTATCTGTTAGACCAGTATGCTCAATTAAAATTCCAACTAGGGGATCTATCTCGGAATTATTAATACGTTCTTCTTGATACTGCAATTTTTTAGAGCAACTACATAAAAAAAACAAAACTAGAACTGTTAATGATGTAAATAAAATGAGCTTAAATATTAAGAAAGTGGAATTATTTGATGATTGCATCTTTAATATGTTTTTGATGATTTATTGAGAATTGATTTACCTTTTTCATCTCAATTAGTTTAGCTCTTCCCCCTTTTAATTCCATACCATATGAAAATGTTATTAATGGTTTATGTGTACCATCGGCATTTTCCACAAGAGAGAGTTCTGCATTCCAAAAAATAGTTTTTCCACGGAGAAAAATACGTCCAGGAAAATCATCAAAAAGATAATAAACTCCATTATCATCTTGTCTTCGAGATCTTTTTTCTAATTCTTCTGCTGTGTAATACGTACCTTCATCATTGAAGCCATCAGCACTCCAGTAATCTCCAAGAGTAACCTCTCCTTCTTTATCTAATGTTGAG
>JBCBCD010001390.1:0-1723 GCA_038530915.1 Bacteroidota bacterium | reverse complement strand
GAGTTCGGCAATCATCTAACCGAATACCATCATTCATCAATTGAAAGGCTTGAACAATCCGAGCCACATGAGAACGGTATTCCAGTTTCCGAGTTATTTGAAAACGAATTTTTAAACCAATAGAAATCGACCGAAACAATGGGAGCATACGAAGCAGCAGGAAAGTCTAATGAATGGTTCACGCCTAAGTATGTGTTCGATGCGATGCAAGTCAGGTTTGATCTTGACGTAGCTCATCCAGAACAACGCACGTACGTACCATGTGACGAATACTACACTTCCGGATCTCTAGAAAAGGAGTGGAAGGGATTCGTGTGGATGAACCCACCATTCGGTAATCAAAGAACTAAAGAGCTTTGGATCCGGAAGTTTATAAAACACGCCAATGGTGTGACTTTGCTTCCTGATAGAACAAGCGCTCCTTGGTGGCATGAATTCACCGAAGCCGCAGAATACATTCTATTCTTCAAAGGAAAACCAAAGTTCATACGGCCAGACGGAACGATTGGAAACCAGCCCGGGAACGGTGCTTGTCTATTCGGAATTGGCCCCAAAGCTTTACAGGCTCTTACCAATGCCCACATCAACGGGCTTGGATTATTAACTCAAAAAATGATTAACTAAAAACGACTAATTATGGATAAGGTAATCGAAAAGATAAATGCAATGATAGTTGATTGCAAAAATGAAATAACTCCTTTAAGATCACTAGTCAAAATGAATACAGATGATCATCAAAAGGCAAAGCATAGGGCTTTGTATGGAGTCTACTTGAGGTTCAAAGAAGACCTTGAAGAATTATTGGATGTAGCCCAAAATGAAGAGGAAGACGAAAATTTATTAAGAAGACAGCAGGAGGTTGACGACCAAATGCTTTCTGAGGACTATTAAAAACGACCATTATGAAATCAAGCATAGGACTATATGTAGTTGTGTTGATCATCGCTATGATAAATTGGAGCGTAGGCTACCAAATGGCCTCAAAACCTCCAACTCAAGAAGAAGCTATCGAGGTGATCGGACATATAGCTTTTGATAGTGACAGAAAGCAAATGCTACACAATACAAATCAATATGTGCTAATCTATGTGCACAAACTCAATCCAAAGGCAGATACAGTTTGGAAAATGGTTGAGCCTGTATTGTGGCCAGAAATTAACCAAAGAACTAATCAATAACTAACCGAATCATGGAGTATATACGGAACCATTATAAAGTCCCTGCTGAGATAGGACGACGTATTCGGTTTGAAGGTAAAGAAGGTGTGATCTACAAAGATTGTGGGCACTATATCGGAGTCAACTTTGACGAAGACAAGCCAGGGGTTATACATCGCCTTCATCCAACTTATAATGTGGAATACTTAGGCATGGGAAAGTTAAGACTTCAAACCGCTTCTCAGTTGAGGTATCAGCAATTTAAAGATGCCGATTGGTTCACTGGCACTTTTGCTGAGTGGCTGGGCATTAAACCTAAAAATAAAAATCAATGGAATTAAATCTAAATGAAGAGCAAATCCAAATCATTGTTGACGCTCTTTTCGGTTACAAAATCGAGCTAAAAAACTTAAGTGAGGAAGAGTTAAAACGAGAGGGAGCACAGAAAACAAAGGATACAATCTTTGTGATAGAAAACGAACTTCTTCCAATTCTTCAACCTGAATAAAAACGACCGTCTGCAGAACTGCAGTAAAACAATGTCTGCAGGCGGTATTAAAAACCGA
>JBCBCD010001389.1:0-1726 GCA_038530915.1 Bacteroidota bacterium | reverse complement strand
TATGTACTGTCTCAATAACTTATTATTAGGTTTTACAGTGAAAAAAACTTCTTCTTGCATAAATCTATTAATAGTTTTATCCTGCTAGTAATACTCAAAGAGCAAAACTATTAACTTACTTGAATCTATTGATGATAAGCTGTGCAGATTCTTTCAAATTGGAAAAAAGTGCTCGTGTATATGGGTGAGAAGCCTGATTGAACAACACCTCAGGTTTTCCTTTTTCTATTAATTGACCATTTTGGAGTATAACCAGTTCATCAGCCATATATAAAGCATCTTCCAGTTTATGAGTATTGATGATTAAAGGAGTTGAGGTACCTTTAACCCAATCAATGATCCAATTTCTGATTTGAGATCGAATGAGCACATCCAGATTGCTAAATGGTTCGTCCATCATAAGCAAAAGAGGATCAGTTACGATGGATCTGGCAATAGCTATTCGTTGTTGTTGTCCTCCACTTAATTCTGAAGGATATCTATCTTCAAAACCTTTTAGAGAAATCCGACTCAGCGTTTCTTGTAGTTTTTCATCACTGAGCTTTTTGAGTCCGAAACCTATATTTTGAGCAACGGTGAGGTGAGGAAAAAGTGCAAAGTCTTGAAAGACAAGGCTTACTTTTCTCTTCTGTGGTGCTAAAGTTTTTTGTGGAGTACTTACCACTACCTTATTGATCGAAATCGTACCACTAACTATTTTTTGTAAACCTGCAATAGTTCTCAAAATAGTAGTCTTACCCGACCCACTTTCTCCTACAATGGCAATGATTTGATTTTGGTGGAGGTCCAGGCTAAAATCTTTGAGCGCATATCTTTTTCCACCATCAAAGGAGACACTAACATTTTCAAGTTTAAGAATACTCATTGATAAATATTAACTTTTTTACCCCAACGCATATTACAACTTATTCAGTCTTACTAACAAAAAAAGGTTATGAAAAGATATGTAAGTTGTTTTTTTCTTATTGTGATGGGACTTATTTCTTCTAATTTAAATGCTCAGACCAGCATAGGTATAAGTGCAGGATATGTTAAAGCTTGGCAGAACTACGGAGATGTTGATTTACCTGAAGATGCAGAAACCTATATCTACGGTAGTCAGTTTAGGGTAAAAGTCTATAAGAAGTTGGGCAATAGGTTGAGTATAGGAGTAGAACCGGGATATGTGCGAAGAGGTGCGGCTTGTATTCCCGGTTGGATAGGAGAATTTGTGGGTGATACAAAGTTTCTATTAGAATATGCTGACTTACCACTAAGCCTTAGTTATCAGCAACCTTTATTTAAATCAAAATGGAGTATAAACGGAAGAATCGGCTATGGTATTTCCTATTTAGCATCTGCCACCAGAGTAGAGGAAGATCTTATGGGACAATTGCCTACCAACAGAGTAAAAATGGATTTGGTTAATGATTCCATTTTAAATCGATTAGATCATGGTTTAAATCTTGGTGCAGGTATACATTATCGTGTTGGGGAAAATCAGATTTTTGCAGAAATGATTTATTATCGTGCATCATAGGTCTTTGAGTTATAATATCGGTTATCTCTTTCAAATAAGATAAAAATAGGAGCCTTACCAATGTCCTTTGGACATTGGTAAGGCTCCTATTTTTATCTTATACTCTCTCTACCACTTCAACCGTTAGTCCTTTCCAAAAAGCTACTCTATCATTTATATGCTTAGCGTCATCCATAGGCTATGGATAAAACCATGAAGCATTTTCAT
>JBCBCD010001388.1:0-1729 GCA_038530915.1 Bacteroidota bacterium | reverse complement strand
TTTCAGGCATCGTCATTTTAGACACCTTATCAGAATACAAACCCGCACAATTGATTAATAAACGAGATTTTATTTCTTGCCTTTTTCCAATAGCCCAAATGTAATCATGCTCTTCACGAATTTCAACCAGTTCATTGTCATAAAGTATGATTTGACCATTGTCTTCAAGCAAGTCAGCATACTTTTGGCATACTTTTTTATAATCTATTATGCCAGATTGAGGAACCCAAATAGATTCTACAGCATTGACATATGGTTCGTGTTCTAAAGTCTCTTCTCGCCCAATTCTTTTAATTCCGACTAGTCCATTTGCTTCACCATGACGCATTATTTTATCAAGGGCTGGTGTATCTTCTACTCTGGTGGCCACTATTACCTTACCACATACGTCGTATTCTACATCATGTTTGTTACAGAAATCTAAAAGCAGATCATAACCTCTTTTGCAATTAATTGCTCGCAGACTACCGGGGGTATAATAAATGCCAGAATGAATAACGCCACTATTATGTCCGGTTTGATGTGCAGCAAACGTGCTCTCCTTTTCTATAACTACAATCTTGTATTTTGAGTGCAAACTTAATTGATAAGCGGTTGCTAAACCAACAATACCGGCACCTATTATACAAATATCTACTTCCATGTATCAATACTTTCAAAACGTAAGAACGCCTAGTCTACTTCTTTATTCCACAATAGCAATGGTTCAGGCTCAAATGTATTTTGATCTAATTGTTCAAATTCTTCACAACTATATATGAGATAGCGGATCTTGCGATTAATTAAATCTTCGGCTTTTTTCACCAACTGGATCAAATATTCCTGATCTACGCTGCCTACAAAGATTAAATCGATGATTTTACTGTCTATCCCTTTCGAAAAATCACCTGTAACCAGCACCTTTTCAAGGTCACCGAGGCGATTTATTATATTTTCAATTATTTTATCGAAACCCACATGCTTGAGTAAAATATTATGGATTTCGCCAAAAAGAGGGTGATGGGTGTTGGCTTGAAAAATCTTTTTATTGCCATTAAAACTCGAAACCAACATTCCTGCTGATTCCAATCTGTTCAATTCAACTCTAATTGCATTTGATGATTCCCCAAATTCGCTGGCAAGACTGCGAAGATATGCTTTCGTACTGCTGTTTAAAAAAAACTTCAACAGTAGTTTTATTCTAGTTTTTGAGGATATAATTGCTTCTATCATAATTGAGTAACAAAATTACTCAAAAAAAGAGAAAAAACAAGTTTCTTCTTAGAACTGAATAAAGGATAGAATTCCAAAAAAATATGTCTGCTTATTTTTAGAAGCTTGTTTTGAGTACTTTATAAATAAGCAAGTAATATTTTAATTTACCCTGTTAATACCAAACTTGAGTAAATATATGACTCGAAAAATAATATTGAATTAACACAGGAAAATAAATGACTATTTCCAGCACACTTTTTTTGTTGAGCATGTTATGCTTTTGAGTAGTTGCGTATACAAGAGATTATGTCCAGTTTTTGTATTAGTTATTGATTTAACTATATTTAAGCTAGGTGGCTGGGCAGAGGTACAACACAATATTGTCCGACTACTTACTGTCAACGAGTACATAAAACCTTATTTGAATCATTCTACCCGTTGAGATTATGAGGAAATGGATAAATAAAACAGTAAGTCGCTTTTACCAGCAACGCTACAATCAAATGCAGAAATTCATGGAAACTCCTGTAGAGTT
>JBCBCD010001387.1:0-1729 GCA_038530915.1 Bacteroidota bacterium | reverse complement strand
TTTGGAGCGAGTAATTTTGCTGTTGTATGTTGTCAGGTAGCTTCTTTCTTCTTGGGAAATCGAGTTCTAAGAGGACAACATTGTCATCCGCCCATGTTTTGAAATCATCCTTAGAAAATACATCATTGGTTAGTTTTCTACACCATCCGCACCAATCACTACCTGTGAAGTTGGCCATGATAGGTTTGCCAGTTTCCTGTGAGAGGGCAAAAGCTTCTTCAATCTTTACCAACCAACCTTCATTGTGGGCTTTGTATTCATCTTGAGCACTAGCTAATGTTACTATACATAGAAAACTGAAAAGTATACTGATCTTTTTCATAATTTTTTTCTTACTGTTATTACTTATGTTACAGCTTAGAGTATGTTTAAAATTTATCACGCATTGAAAATCAATAATTTGTGGTTCTAGCAAAATATTTACAAAGGCGTTTAGCGAGCTAATCAACTGAGGAAATATAAAGCTAGGTTCATAAAGTATTGGTTTTCAGAAGTTAGAAATTTAAATATACTCTTACTAGATTTTTCATTCACAAATTACTTGTTTTTTACGAAAGAAAACTAGAAGATGATTCATCCTGTCTCTTAAAGACATATGAAATAACGTAAAAAAAATAGAATATACTGTTACAAGCTTAGTTCTTAGCACTTTTTTAACCACTTAGCTGCTGCGTTTTTTTTCCCATTCCCATGCTGTTTTCATAATGTCATCGATATCTTTACTGGCTTCCCAATTCAACGCATTGACTGCTTTGGTTTTGTCGGCATAAATAGCCACAACATCTCCTGCTCTTCGTGGGCCAATCTCATAATTCAATTTTTGACCCGTTACTTTTTCAAATGCCTGAATGGCTTCCAACACGCTTACTCCATCACCTATACCCAGGTTGAAGATTTCCAGCTTCTGTTGATTCTTCTTTTCAATTAAAAAGTTTATCGCTTTGGTATGTGCATTCGCCAAATCCATAACATGTATGTAATCTCTAATACAACTTCCGTCTCTGGTGTCATAATTGGCACCAAAAACTTTCATAGAAGCTCTTTTGCCAATGGCTGTCTCTGTAATAACGGGCACGAGGTTGGAGGCTTTATTGGTTGGCGCTTCGCCTATTTCTATGCTGGTATGTGCACCGGCAGGATTGAAATAGCGCAATAGGATAGCATTCAGTTGTTCATTAACTTTTAAGGTATCCTGTATGATTTGCTCGCACATTTGTTTCGTGCGTGCATATGGGGACTCTGCTTCTTTGAGTGGAGTCGTTTCTGTTACAGGGAGTTCTTCGGCATTGCCGTATACAGAGCAAGAAGAAGAAAAGATCAAATGTGGCACATCAAACTCTATCATGCATGTCAAAATATTGATCATGCCATCCAAATTGTTCCTGAAATAATGGAGAGGCTTTTCAACCGATTCACCCACTGATTTTAGGGCTGCAAAGTGAATAATCCCTTCAATATCTGGATGATCCTGAAACACCTTTCTGGTTTTTTCTAAATCAACCAAATCGACATTGTAGTTTTGAACTTGTTGGCCGGTGATTTTTTTCACACCCTTAAGAACGATATCATCAGCATTGCTGAGGTTATCAATGGACACTACTTCATAGCCATTTTCAATAAGGTCTACTACGGTGTGACTACCAATGTATCCACAGCCACCTGTAACTAGTATTTTGGTCATGTTGATAGGTTTTGCTTTGCTTATGCGATATTAAATCTTTTTAACGAG
>JBCBCD010001386.1:0-1730 GCA_038530915.1 Bacteroidota bacterium | reverse complement strand
TACTATGTTACAATTTTATGGAATGTGGTTTTCAAAAACTGTTTTACCAAAGCCATGAAAAGGGGTATTTTAAACTTAGAAGAAGTTAAATGATACCATAAGAAAATATTGTTTAGTTTTGCCTCCGTAAATAACAACAGTTTACGTTCTTAAAGTTACTATTCAAATCGAGTGTCCTAAAAGGGAATTATACCTCGATTTTTGTATTTAAAGTACTGTAGATAAGGTATTTGTAATAGTGAGTGGCATCCTGCCACCCCGACCACTTGAAAAGCCTTGTATTTACAAGGCTTTTTGCTTTTTAGGGGCTTTCCTTGTCTTCAAGGAAAAGTAGTTTTTCATAAGTGTTTAAAATTGTAAGGTTGTTTGAATTTTGTATCGTTACCTTAAATTTACTTTAAACAACAACTCCGTTTCTTCCTTGTCTCCATCATAAAAGGCTTCGTTCAAATAAAATATGGGTAGAAAAAAGTATCCCCATTTTGATCGGTCGTCCACGCTTACTCTAATGATAAATGTGGTGCCCCAGTTTCGTTTTTTCCAACTTGTATCTGTCCATAAAGATGCGGGCAAAAGGAAAATGCCATTTTGGTCGCTATGAGTTACGAATTTGGGTGTATTGTTAAAGAGTTTCATATAATCTTCTCTCGGAGATTCATCGAAGAATAATTCAACTTGAGCGTCAGCTATGATATCTGAGTGGTCATCCATAAGGATGATTTTTGTTCTTTTAGGAACTTTTGTTAGGTATTCATTGGCCCGATCAAAATCGTTAATGGTGTTTCCGAAAACATCTCTGTAATATGCTCCCCTAAACTTGGCAACATTATTAAGGCCTTCTATAGTGAGTTGATGTATTGTCGTGTTCTTATCCGGGTAATTCATTAAAAAGTTGTGAAAGCCCAATGGGGATTTGTAAAGCGTATATCCGTTAGGTGGTTGAAATGGTTCTAGATATGGCATTCTTTCGCTGCCGACGGCTTCAGTGCCATCATAGTCTTTAATGTTTACTTTACTGCCATTTACGGCTTCATGATAGATGGAATAAGTGTAAAGATCTCTTACCCCCCTAAAATGAATCAATTCATGAAGAATTACCGTCGGGTCGGCGGAAAGGTTCAACTCACCTAGGCCCAGGGCGTCACCTTGTTTATAAAAATACCAGAAAATGTCCGCATCAAATTCTTGGTATGAATTGTTCTCCAAAGGGTAGGCTTTACTGTTTTCAATAACCCTAATATAGTCTAATCTCAATCGGTCTTTTATCTCATATTGTTCGAGTAACTGATTCCATTCCTGAAATAGGTTGGTAAACCAGATTTCAAGATTGGTGGAAGAATTTTCAAGTTGTGTATTTAATGGGTTATAAACGTCTTTGTGAATATAAAAGCCAACATGCAGGGCATTGGACCGAAAAGTTCTTTTATCCTTTAATGTTTCACCTGACGGTAATACTGCTTCTATCGATAAACTAATGTCTTTATCGAAATCCCAATCATATAAATGCTCAAGTTTGTTGACGCCTTTTTTTAATACGGTATTCCCTGAGGCGGTAGTATTGGCATTTACGCTCCATTCATATGTCGCATTTAAGATTTGGTTTTGAGTATTGTTATAAATATGGGCAATCCAGTATATCTCTGTCCCTGTTTTTGGCCAGCCTTCACGGAAGTCATTTGAAACCCTATTTAAGGAGGAACTATGTGATGAAGATGAGATGATACCAATTT
>JBCBCD010001385.1:0-1731 GCA_038530915.1 Bacteroidota bacterium | reverse complement strand
TAAAAGACGAGATGTATCATCATTGACGACTATTCGTGTTTGTTTTTCCCTTACCGGTCTAAGCAATACATGCTCAAGCATGTGGAAGCCCTCACTAGATTCATTGATGTGATTGAGCCTATTGATCAATTGATCAACAGCATTTTTACAATCCTGTACTGTTTCACCAGTATATACCTTAAACTCTTCATCCGTAAACGGATTAATAAAGGAAACGTGAGTAATTTTTTCATCTACTTCATTAATGAAATAGTTGTCCGGATTGGTCCCATACTTCAGTAGAATCGACCTGATGTTAGGATTCTTCGAAGTAAAGGTAAAAGACCCTTTGGTCAACTTTTTTAAGTTGGGCTTATTACCTACAGAATAAGAAGAAGCCTTGTCATACCACGCATCACTCAATTTTTTATGGGTATAATCTGTAAGATTGAAAAAGAGAGAAATTCTCCTTTTTAATCCGGCTACATCTGTTTTTGAATGTTCAGTAGATTTATAGTTTGTCCCTAAAGACCTTCTTGCAGATATAGAGATGATGTGTGTTAAATATTCTATGCGAGAGGCGATGCTTTTTTGCAAATAGGTCACCTCATCAAAATTACCAGCCTGTTTATCAATGGCACGAAGGGTCTCTGAGAAAAACTTTTCACCAAAACGGGCTAAAAGATGATCTAAGAACCTAAGTCTCCTGATATACTTATTGTCATACTTGGCAACTAAAGTTGTTAATTGCTCTTTGTAAGTGGCTTCCTCCATAGCTGTCAAATCCTCTAGTCGCGGTACTGAAACAGGCACCTGGGAGTAATAAGTAGTGTGAAGGTCATTGTCCAACTTAAAGAGTTCTTCAATATAGCTGAGCTGCGATAAATGATTGGCCATCAGTTGCTCATAGCACAACAAATATCCTTTCAATTGTCTGGAATAGGCCCTTCTGTCCTCTGTTACCTTTGAAGGCAAGCCTTCAATCCCTAATCCATAAAGCTTTGGGAAAGTATGCTGAAGACTGAAATAATATTCGATATCTGACTTATTGATGTCTGAACTGAATTGATCTTCAGAAATAACCTTTTCTTGTTTCTTTAATACTTTTACCTGTTTGTTTTTTAAAGTCTGATAAATGTACTTGGCGGTATTGTTGTCAGGCTCATAGGTTACCTCATTTACGATAAGCTCAAAATTACTGTTCTCGCTATCAAGTTTGGGAACCATACCATAAGGAACTTCAAAGGAAGCCGCTCTTCTTTCACTTCCATCAACTTCTATCGCAAAATCGATAACAGAATTAACTCCTTCAATATCATTGATTGCCTTGACCAATTCAGACTTTGAAATCCGCATGATCTTTTCGAAGGAGGTTCTAACGAGATCTTCCGGTTTGATATAGCCATTGACAATAGTGGGACCATCAAAAATATCCTGAATGGGATGACCTGTTTCTAACAGTTCTTTGGGATTGTATCTTTTGATATGTGGTGTAAGGATTTCATCTATAGCAAACCATATATTGGCAAGGATGGATTCACCAATAATATCCGGCCCAATGGTCAACTTGGCATTTATTTTGATGTCTAATGGCTTGAGAAATCTGATCTCAGCAAAGTCCTCACAGATGTTTCTATTATTGAGTAAAAGTGTTTCGATTTTTTGAGTTACCTGGTTTTTATCTTGCTTGCCATCAATATGGAGTAAAACATCATAAAGCCCGTCAATATTTATCCCTTGTTCACTTTGTCC
>JBCBCD010001384.1:0-1740 GCA_038530915.1 Bacteroidota bacterium | reverse complement strand
ATCATATGCTCAAAACTTTTAAAGGAAAAGACAATTATGCGGACTTGAAAAAGCTAAAAGAAGTTGCTGATCAAAAAATAAAGGAATGGTTGATTAAAGATGAAAAGGATGAGGTGGAAGGTGACAATGTTTTTGAGTTAATTCAAGCAGAACCTTCAGTAAAAAGCTTTTTTGCTGAAGTTAAAAATGGATCTTCTGAAGCTGCCAATATTCTCGAAGATTTATTGATCAGCTGGGATATTTATACCAGATGGAGAAAAGGTTCTCACAAAGATCGAATCAGTTATATGCGCAAAAACTTTATGGAGAATTACAAGAAGAAACTACAAAATAGTGATCTACCAAAAGTCTTTCTGAAATTTGGCCAGGTGCATACTTCTAGAGAATTGTCTTTAAATGCTTATGATTTAGGGCATTTGGTGACTGAACTGGCTAAAAAGAATGGGACAGAGGCGATTACCATCAATTCGTGGACTCGCTATTACCAATCAGAAGAAGGGCTGTCTGATTATGCTAAGCATCCTTATTTTAAAAGTGTACAGGAATTTTTCAAAATGGCAGATCAAAATCAATGGACTATTATTGATTTAAAAGCAATCCGTGCAGACTATGAGACCGGAAAAATCAAGTTACCTGAAAATGGAGATTTTCATGATATACTGAAGTTGATTAATGGTTATGATTACCAATTGATATTACCAGTGGACAATATGATTACTTATAATATAGATTTGCCTTAAACTAATTGGTTCACAAAATTAACTTAGATAATTGAGCTTGATTTTTGCTCATAACTAATGTCCCCAGTGCAGTGTGTAGAGGGCCTCTACATACTGCACCCTACACCAAAACGATTATATTGAAATAAACATTACAAAGGGAGTTATTCACGAATTCAACCACTTAACCCCACTTAGTTTTTTATTGAAGCCAACACAGACTGAATCGGAATAGAATACAAGTCCACATTATTCAAGATCATTGCATCTTGATATTCGTGTTTTCGGTTGCTTGCAAAATAAAAAGTATCACCATGAATTTTGGGTGTCAAATCACTGCCAATGGTATTGAGCTGCGTTTTAAAATGTTTGGCTTTCTGCCATACTCCATTTTCCTTGAAAGCAATGTATAGATCACCTGATGCAGATTGGTTTTCTGATCTGCCTGAATTTTCAAAAATGAGGTAATTGCCATTTGGAGCTATACAACTGCCCCATTCCCCATGTTTGGTATTGATATTGGCACCCATGTTTTGAGGTGGCTGATATTGGCCATCTTTGTATTCAGACCACCAAATATCTCCCCAACCATGACCTCCTTCTCTGTAAGATCCAAAATACAGATTGCCATTTTTATCGGTAGTGGGACTGTATTCACTGGCTGTGGAGTTGACACCTTCCAGGTATTGAGGTTCTCCTTCTTTTCCATCAACAATATCGACATACCAAATATTACTGGATTCCACTTTTTTACCTTTTACCGGCCTCCTGGAAGTAAAAAAAAGCCGCTTCCCATCAGGAGTTAGAAAAGGATTTGAATCAGTAGGGTGATTAGAAAACCATACTTTTTGGGGTACAGACCAATCACCATTTTCTTGGACACTTTTATAAATGGCTTTAGGTTTGGAAACGTAAAATGAATCCGTCTTTACAAAGTAAATGGTTTTTTTATCGGGTGATACAGTGAGTGAATACTCAACCTTGTCTGATAAAATTTCTTTTGCAAAAAGAACAGGACTTT
>JBCBCD010001383.1:0-1740 GCA_038530915.1 Bacteroidota bacterium | reverse complement strand
TTGAGACAAAATCTTCTCGGTCAAAATGCAAAACTTATTTTTTTAGTTTTACTAAAAAGGAAAATCGATAACTTTAACTAAATATCAAAACATAGTGATCAAAATATTCAGTGATTTTGATCATCCAAAAGATAAGCACGAATGCTATGCTGTATAATGATCAATTGATCTACATGGATTATAATGCAACTACTCCTACCGATCCTCGTGTAGTAGAAGCCATGTTGCCTTATTTTTACAACAATCCGGGGAATGCAGCCAGTCATACTCATGCATTGGGGTGGATGGCTGAAGAAGCGGTAGATCAGGCTCGGCAAAAAATTGCCGACCTCATTCATGTCACACCAGAAGAGATCGTTTTTACATCCGGAGCAACAGAATCAGATAACCTGGCTCTGAAGGGTGTCTTTGAAATGTACCATCGTAAAGGAAAACACATCATTACTTTGAAAAGTGAGCACAATGCAGTGCTCGACACTTGTCATCGGATAGAAAAGTTAGGTGGTGAGGTCACTTACCTGGATGTAGATGAAGATGGATTGGTGGATTTAAAAGAACTGGAAGAAAGCATCAGACCAGATACCATTTTAGTTTCCATCATGTGGGCCAATAATGAAACCGGAGTGATCCAACCCATGGAAGCCATAGGAAAAATATGTACTGAGAAAAATACCCTTCTGATGAGTGATGCTACACAAGCAGTTGGAAAAATTAAGGTTGATCCGATTAAGGCGGGAGTACATCTTATGGCATTTACCGGTCATAAAATGTATGGACCCAAGGGTATAGGCGCTTTGTATGTACGCAAGAAAAATCCCAGAGTAAAAATCACCCCACAAATAGATGGAGGTGGACATGAATCAGGAATGCGTTCAGGTACCTTGAATGTACCTGCAATTGTCGGTTTTGGAAAAGCCGCTGAAATTGCCTTGAACGAAATGGAAAAAGAAGCCAAACGAATTTCTAAACTAAGAGATCATTTGGAGGCACAAATACTAGAAAAGGTAGAAGAAACTTCTGTTAACGGAAGTCTTCAATATCGACTGCCACATGTGAGTAATATTGCATTTAAGCATGTAGAGTCTGAGGGTTTGATGATGTCTTTCAATAAATACCTAGCCGTTTCCTCCGGTTCAGCCTGCACCTCAGCTCAATTAGATCCTTCTCATGTTTTATTGGCAATGGGTATGAGTAAAAATAAAGCACATTCTTCTCTAAGGTTTAGCCTTGGAAAATTTACTACCCCAGAGCAAGTAGAGACTGCCATCCAAAAAGTTATGGAAAGTGTCGAACATGCCAGATCAATAAGTCCAATCTGGATGATGTTTAAAAAAGGAATAGATTTGGATATTTAGTTTTATGATGTGGTTTCGAGTTGGCTCGAAACCACATCATAAAACTAAATATCTTGTTTAGGTGTTTGAAAATTTAGTATTTTAGATAAAAACAAAAACAACACATGGTTTACGTTGCAGAAAGTGCCAAGAAAAGAGTTGATGAGATCAAGACTAAAGAGGATTATGGTGATGACTATTTCCTACGTGTTTGGGTGACCAGTGGCGGTTGTTCCGGCTTGACTTACCAACTGAAATTCGACAATGAAAGCAAACCTGATGATCAGGTTTTCGAAGATAATGGGGTTAAAGTAGTTACTGACTTGAGAAGTTTCTTGTACCTACACAATACCACTTTGGAATTTAGCTCCGGTTTGAACGGCAAAGGATTTGAGTTTAATAATCC
>JBCBCD010001382.1:0-1745 GCA_038530915.1 Bacteroidota bacterium | reverse complement strand
TTTCGTGCTGGTTGGGGTACTCGTAATTCTCATCCGAAGTGCAGGTACGATGCTGTAAAGTTGTCCTGTAAAACCAACCGTAGAATAAGGTTCTACAGACAGATCATCATTAATACCAATCAAGGCAGCATAACGAGGAGCGCCTTGTCGTACACTTACAAAAACGGAAGCTGCATAATCCAATTCATCCGAACAACCAAAGAAAACAGAAGTCGTGGCATCATTAGCAATATATTCTAACATAAGCACATACTCTGTATCGTCCTTCAATGCAACTGGATCTTCTCCTTCTCCAGGGAATGGAATAGTGATTGGTCCCAACGCTTGCTCATTGCCATTAATCGTATAAAAACCAAAAGCAATGTTTTCTCTTTCTCCTGGATCCATATTACCATCATTATTGGTATCGCCAGTCCACTCATACAAGGTTATGAGGATGGGTATTCCTGCAAGTTGTTCTGGATTACCTAAACTAAAGGTAACATCATCGACGAAGAAACCATCTCCATTTGGTATATAGAAATAGTTACCGAAAGCCCAAGAGCGCAGCTCTCCTTCATCCCAGTTTCCGCTTCCTGGCGCTACCGGGATATTGGCCCCTGTTTCTTTGGTAAATAAATTATCTGTAACATCGTAAATGAAACCTTGGAAGTTATTGCTATCATCAACGTCACCAGTATCAGCTGAGCTAATTTCGTATACGCCAATATAAGGCCCAACCTCAGTTGGCGTATATTGATCTGCAAATGGAATGTTTTCTACTAAGGTATTGGGAGGGACTGTGCCATATTCCAAATCAGCAGTATAAATTACATTAATATTGCTATCTACTACCGTCATATTTAAGGTAACATCTTGCTGAGACGCTGAGCCAACATTTTCAATGTCAGCTAAGAAGCCAAATGGTTCGGTTTGCGAAACCGGAGTTGCCCGATTAGGAGGAATAGCGAAAAAGTTACTATTTACTTGTAGGTTGTTCGCTTCTTGAGCAACGATCTGTACATCATCAATAATCCAATAGTAATAATCACCAACCATTCTGAATCTCACCATTACATTAGAAGCATCTATAGAACCAGGAAGTGGAATACTTTCTACACTAGCTACTGCTGGTGAGGTATCATCTTCATCTACACTAAGTACATCTTGGTTGATCAAAGTACTGTCCCAAGTCACCCCCCCATCATAGGACCAACCTAGGAAATGATCCGCTCTGAATTTTCTTGCAACTTGGTAAAAACGTACACTGTAACCAGCTGCATTTGAGGAAGTCAAATCAATTATCGGAGAGGTTAAGGCACCGGATTGGACGGTCGGACAAGGGCCTACGCCAACTACAACATCTGCACAACCATCATCTAAACCACTATCTTGAAAACCGGATTCAAAAGCAATGGCACCATCACATCTACTTGGGGAAGGGATAAAAGCACCACCACAAGGATCTTCGGCAACAGCATCTGCTTTGTAGCGCCACAATTCTGCTCCATCGGTAGAGCTACCTCCACAGAAATCTACTGCGGTCGACCATCCATCAGCTAAGCCATTTGCAAATGTCTCAGTATAGATAACTTCATCATCAAAATCATCAATAACTGGAGGAAGATTAATCGAACCCGTAACTGCTCCATCAATAAAACCCGCTTTAATAATATCACAATCTGATCTTAGCATAGAATAAGAAGGTATGGTTACTAGATCACCATTTAATCCCGCTCCCATTAAAATGAATTCATTAGTCATTT
>JBCBCD010001381.1:0-1747 GCA_038530915.1 Bacteroidota bacterium | reverse complement strand
ATTTTTCCAGCATCGACTGGAATTGAAAAAACAAAATAAATATTTCCTAAGAGCTTATGTAACTCATGAAGATGCCGGGGATTCCTATGATCCCTATTTTACAGCTCTTTTGTTGCAAGAAAACTCAAAAGCCGACGAACGTTGGAGGTCTGACTATATCAATTTTTGGAGTCAAAATATTGTACCACAAATCAGAGCGACAGAAGGTTATCCGGATCCGATTGATTTCTTAGGTGATCCTGATGGTTTTAGAGCAGCACTAGATGGATTCATTAACAATCCTGTCATACAAGATCAATTGGTTTTGTGGCATCAGCAAGCACAGGAAGCTTCTTTAAGAGGAAATACTCTTCAACAATCTGTGGATTTCTTTGAGCCGGGAACTCAGCGTTTTCAAGATGAATTCGACAGAATTACAAGCAGCAAATCTTTTACAGAAGGAGGTACACAATTTTTTGATCGATCAGCTTTGGCACATGCACATGGTGAATACCAGTTTAATGATTTGGCACAGAGTGGTTCGATTACAGATTTAGACGTTAGAGTGGGAGCAAATGCGAGACTCTTTATGCCCAATTCTGATGGTACTATTCTTTTAGATACTTTTGGTCGTGATATCAATACTTTTGAATATGGCGTTTATGGTGGAGGTACGCTAGAATTGAATAGTACTTTAAAAATAAGTGCTTCTATAAGAATGGATAAGAACCAAAATTTTAATTATTTATTCTCTCCGGCTGCTTCCTTGGTATATACCCCCATTCCGGAGGAAACGTTTAGGTTCTCATTCTCAAGTGCCATCCGTAATCCTACTCTAGCCGATCAATATTTATTTTATAATGTAGGTCGAGCTATTTTAATTGGTAATTTAGATGGCTTTGATAATCTTATTACCATAGGTTCTCTTGAAAACTATCTAAACACTTTAGAGGAAGATCAACTAGAGTTTTTTAACATAGATCCAATCCGTCCCGAGCAAGTGCGGACCTTTGAAGTGGGTTATCGTCGAACCTTGGGTGAAAGCATTTATGTAGATGCGACTTATTACTATTCGTTTTACCAAGACTTTATCGGCTTTAATTTTGGGGTAGACGCCAGATTCAATCCCATTACAGGTATTCCAAGTGAATTACAAGCCTACCGAGTTGCTGCTAATGCAACAGATAATGTAACTACTCAGGGTTTTTCTATTGGTTTGAATTATTATTTTGGGCAATACTTTGTGTTTAATGGAAATTATTCATGGAACCGTTTGAACACCAATACAGATGACCCTATCATTCCAGCCTTTAATACTCCGGAACACAAATTCAACTTGGGTGTAAGTGCGAGAGATATGAACTTTAATCTTGGTGGTTTGAATGTGAGGAATTTTGGTTTCAGTGTAAATTACAAGTGGATAGATACTTTCTTATTTGAAGGATCACCTCAGTTTACAGGCATCATTCCTCAGTATGATTTATTAGATGCACAGATCAACTGGAAAGCTCCAAAGATCAATACCACTTTCAAATTAGGAGCATCCAACCTTCTAAATAATGAAACCTTCCAAACTTATGGTGGGCCAACTATTGGAAGACTGGCGTATTTTTCAATGACTTATGATTTCGAAAAAAGATAGATACAATTATAATTTTCAATAAAATGTCTTGTATGAAGCAGTTTAACTTAAGCATTTTAATTTTACTATTTGTTAGTACATCCTTATGGGCTCAAGATGAAACCCGTTACTTGGATGAAATATTTA
>JBCBCD010001380.1:0-1748 GCA_038530915.1 Bacteroidota bacterium | reverse complement strand
CTTTCTCTTTCTAAGCCTTCAATAATTACAAAAGGGAGCTTATGATCAAGTAGTTCTTTATGATACATTTCAAACAGAACATCACGATCTTCAGGGTTTTCGCGGAGTGGATCGTATTCCCAGGGTAGATCGGGTTGGCACAAAAGGAAGAGGGTATAATCTTTTGATAATACTTTTTCTGTAATCCAGGGATCTGCTGATTGATATTTGTATAATGACCATACCTTTAAAACAAGCATGGAAGTATCACAAATGATAAAAGATGTTGCCTGTGAGACATAACTGTTTTCTCTTTCAGCTTGCCCTTTTGCTATCGCTAGTAAATCACTTTTGTCATATGGTCGTGAAAGCTTGTCCAAATAAGTTCTGGAATATTCTGGAACCCAGGATGTTTTGTAATATTGTGCGAGGCCTTTCGCCAGTGTGGTTTTACCAGATGATTCCGGTCCGGTTATGACAATCTTCATATTAAGCGTATTCTATTTGTCTTTGGTAACAAACATTTCAATGTACCCAATAGTTAATAGAATAAGTCAATGAGGTTATTAGTTTATGGGGTTATTCTATTAATTTAAAATACAATCAAATGCACGATATAGAGCCTTTTTATAAATGGCGAGACCGATATGTTGCTTCTAGTGACGCCAGATCTCCTTTTTTTGGTCGCACTTACGATGAGTTTTATTTTACCAATAAGGTGTATAATTATTTTGTACACCCTCAATGGGATGAGTTTGGATCTCCTACCCTTTACATGAAACTCTTGTACACAGATTATGATGAAGGGTTTGCCATAATTGAGTTAATTGGTGAATGGAATGATGCTATTGGCAATGATATTATGTTTTTGAAACGAGATGTAGCTGATGTATTATATGAATCCGGTATTTATAAGTATATTCTCATTTGTGAAAACGTACTGAACTTTCATGGTTCTGATGACTGTTACTATGAGGAATGGAGTGAAGAAGTCCAGGAAGAGTTTGGTTGGATATGTATTTTGAACACTTTGCAGCATGTGGAAGAGGAAATGCGAGATACGCAATTAAATATGCACATTAAGTTCGGTGGAAATTACAACAATATTATTTGGCGTCCTCATAAACCTAAGGTAATTTACCAAATGATCGAACAAATTATTCACGAGGAAAACTCTCACTATTTAACAGCAGGATAAGTAAATGCATAAATCAGGATTTGTAAATATTATTGGTCGCCCCAATGTTGGTAAGTCTACCTTAATGAATGCATTGGTAGGCGAAAGAATGTCTATTATTACTGCCAAACCACAGACGACCCGACACAGGATAATTGGCATTCTCAGTGGTGAAGACTTTCAAATCGTCTTTTCCGACACACCAGGTTATGTGGAAGATCCTGCTTATAAGATGCATGAGAGCATGAATAGTTTTGTGCATTCCACTTTTGAGGATGCAGATCTTATGCTTTTTGTAACCTCACCTGAAGAAGATTATTCTGAAGAAGACTTTATCGTCCAGAAGCTAAAAACAGTGGCACCAGTTCCGCTCTTTTTATTGATCAATAAAGTAGACTCGGTAAAACCGGAACGAGTACTAGAATTGATCCAACAATGGAATGAATGGGTTCCTTTTCAAGAAACGATTCCCATTTCTGCTTTACACAAGCAAAATATAGATACACTGGTTAAGTTGATTCACAATACGCTTCCTGAAGGTCCTGTTTATTATCCTAAAGATCAACTCACAGACCGATCTGAACGCTTTTTT
>JBCBCD010001379.1:0-1749 GCA_038530915.1 Bacteroidota bacterium | reverse complement strand
ACGCTTCGTATTGTGAGAGGATTTCTCCTCTTTTCTTAATCAGCTCATTGGAGTTGGTAATCTCTGCAGTATCATAGCTTGCAACAAGGTAATTTTTAAATAGGAAAAGCAAAAAATCTTGGAAAGAAGTCCGGCTGTGATTGAAGTAGCTTTTGATGGTTTTTAAAAGGGAAAGCGCGGAATAAATTTGAAAACTTTCGCTCAATAGGGTTTCAGTATTTTTAAGGTTGTAACGGCTAACATCAAGGAAAACAGGAAGTATTTTTTGGTATAATGCCGGGGAAACGAACTTATATTTTGGGTCTATAAAAATTGGAAAAAACACATTTTTCAAACCATGTTTTTCTTTTTCATTGTGAAACCAATCGATAAAGAAATCATTCAACCATCCATTTGCTGCACAAACGACGCACAAGACGTCCTGACTGGCAATTCCCCCTCCAGTAAAATAGGTTGAGTAAAAATAGAAATCAAAAGAATCATTTTTCTTGAGCTTTAAAAGCAATTCGTTGATCAATGCGATAGAACCTTTAAGTTGCTCCAAGTTGTCCCAAAACTTGATTTTTAAGACCAAATAATCGTCATTAGGGGTTAGTTGAATGTCTTTTTTTGGGAAAAAATCTACCAAGCCGCCTTTCACGTTGATTTCATTTTGACTCAGTTCGATAAGTCTTTTATAGGATTTGTTGGTGAATGCATCTTGTAAAGCCGCAAGTATTTCTTTTTTGAACTCGGGAGCATGGGCTTCAAGGAATTTCATTCGATGTTTTCCATCTCCTTTCCAAGTGTTTTCGGAATGTAGCTTAAAGCCGATGAGTTGATCGGCAATCGCACCCACATATAAAAGTCGATTCTCCCAGCTCTCCCTTGAATTCGACAATTTTGCCAAGAGTTGTGTAATGTTCGTTCGAATCCCTAGGTTTTCGCTAGCAGACATGGGTTTGGGTCCCGCGCGTTCAAGTTCAATACTGTGTTGAACAATGGCATTGGACAGTGCTTTGTCTCCAAAAAAATGTTGTCCCTTTGCCAAGAGACCAATAAAATGGCATTTGGCGTTTACATAATCTGCATATAACCGCTCGTAGAGATGTTGAAATGGGATAACGAAGGTTTGGAGTTTATGCTTTTCAAATCTTAAGGTTTCGTTGTAAAGTTGATTTCTATCCGATACAAACAAAACAATGTCCAGATCTGAGTTTTCATCTGCAGTGTTGTCAACAATACTTCCGCTTAAAACCGCCGTTAAGCAATTCGGATACTTTTTGAAAAGAAACCGAGCAATCTTCTCTTTTTCATATTCGCCTAAAGCATTCATTGTTTACAGGGTTTTATGTTAAACATAAATGAAAATTCTAGTAAAAAGTACAATAAAAACTTACATTTAAGTAAAGATAAATTCAACACATTTTTTAACGTTTTAAGACAAAATTCTATGAAAAAATTAAAGGATTTGGGATTCCCACAACTAGACAGAAAGGAGTCCCTAAAAATTGTTGCAGGAAAGGATAAAAAAGGTAGACAGCACTACCCGGAAGGCGGTTTCTTTAATGAAAACGACGAATCTCAAGGGCAACATTACTATTCAGGGGACTATGCATACTAATGGTGTACCTTTGATATAAATAGAATACTTAGGAGCGGGGTTTGCCCCGCTTTTTTTTGGCATAGGGTTGTTGCTTATCCTAAGCCGTATTCCATGGGCGCAGTGGTTTAATTAGATAGGATTCTACCCTGAATGTATTCAAAAGG
>JBCBCD010001378.1:0-1753 GCA_038530915.1 Bacteroidota bacterium | reverse complement strand
CCTTGGAATTTGTGTCGTATCAAGAAATGTTGACTGCAGCAATTGGAAACATCAATACGGCCATACAATTGGCCAATGGTGCCGCTGGTTTTACGTATACCTTGTACGCTGCCGGACCGAGTATTGATGGTGCTACATTTATACAATTGGCAAATAGCTATATGGCAAGAATTTCAATTGCTAATCCTAGGACAAATGCTGAAGCACAGGGTGTTGATTACAATCAGATTTTGACCTATGCCAACAACGGTATTGTGGCAGATTATTCCCCTCCCGCCTCCGAAAACGTGATTTGGAATGACCTTCAGAATTGGTCTTTGTTTTTGCTGGGCGATGGTGCGGGATACATGCCGACCGATCAAAAGATTACCCATCTTTTTGACCCTAGCTATCCCACAGATTATCCGACCGATACCACAATTTTGCCCGCTATCACTTCTTCCGACCCAAGATTGAATCAGTATTATGAGTACGTAGGGGAGAACTTTGGCTTTTTACGCGAATCAAGGGGACGTCAATTGTTTTCAAGTTATAGGACCATTAAGTTTTTCAATCAAAATGATCAGAATGAGACCGGCCTGCCTATGGAAATCTTTACCAAAGCTGAAATTGACTACATCAAGGCGGAGTGCTATTATTGGTTGGGTAACCTTGGCGCTGCCGTAGCGGCTCTGGATGCTTCACCTAGGATGACGGTTGGAAACCAATCCACCACACCAGCGGCACCTAATATTTTGAACGCGTTGTTGTATGAAGTTTCCATAGAACTGGATTTGGAAAGTGGTATGGGGGTGCCATGGGCCTTTATGAGAAGGCATGATATGCTTCAGGCAGGAACCCCAACGATGTATCCCGTTCCAGCTTCGGAGCTCGAAATCACACGTGATATCATTTATACATTTGGTGGTCCTGCAGCAACTGGGGAAGTAGGTACAGCAAGTGGTGCCAACGACTGGCGAAACATTGACTTGGTTTATTAATCAATTAAACACCTAATTGCAAAAGCCGCTTTAAAAAGCGGCTTTTTTGATTTTCCTTTATAAGGAAATACAGGGATTCAATAAAGTAAATAATCCTTTTTCAATCTGTCTGATATTAAAAGGGTAGAATAACATTATCTTTTAAGGGATACTTGAAGCTGTTACAAAAACGTATATTCTAAACATAGGCTCTGTCGTTACACAAATAGTTTGGATTCATCTTTCAAATTAACTATTAATCAATTTGTTTTCCAGTTTTTTATTATTTGCTAACTAGGTTTTCTAAGCTCAATTTAATAAGTATAAATCTTGAAAATTTTAGCCCTTACTCTTGAAGAGAGGAAATTATAAACCAACCTAAAAGTTCTTTTAATTATCGGACTTAAGCGGAATAAATTGATTCCAATGATTTTTTAAAAATTCATCAAGAGATAAGAAGGAAACCTCTTCTCTTCCTGAATAAGCAACAATTATTCTGTCCTTATTATCTAAAATAAATGTGTAGTTGAAAGGTGTGCCAGTAACATAAAAAGCAAATGGACTGTCTTCTTGTAACGATTTACTAACTATCTTCTTAATGTTTTTATAAACAGAAACTTCCGCCGATTTGATACAAAAAATCCAATCGTTCCCTAATGAAGCTTCTATTTTCAAATCTTTTTTATTGTAAATGTAGGTGCTAGTCTTTAAGATTCTTTTTTTGAGAGAATACTTTCTACTTTTTTTATACAAAGGTTTTAGTTTCTACATTATTTTCCCACTTTGGAAATCAG